>SKZC01000010.1 GCA_007127575.1 Gemmatimonadota bacterium | reverse complement strand
TCCCCGTCCCGGGGGGCGACACGTAAGAGGTCCTTCAGTGATCCCGCATGAGGCCGTTCAGCGGGCTTCCCAGGTTCCCGCTGGGGAAGGGGGAATTCAGAAAGGTGGCCACGGTGGAGGCGATGTCGGAGACGTAGACGAGCTCCGTGGACTGGCCGGCCGGCACATCGTATCCGAAGAAGAGAACGGGCGCGTGCCGGTCGTAGGCCCACGGTGTCCCGTGCCCCGTCCCCCCGGTACCCGTGTTGCTGCGAGTCTGGGGCTTTAGCCAGACCACCACATCTCCGGACCGCTTCTGATTGTAGGAGTGCTGCATGGCGGCCCGGACCCCCTGGGTGAACTCCGTGGCATTCAGGACGTCGGCGGTAACGGCCCCTGCCACCGGCTCCAGCGTCAGCATGAAGCGCTTCACCTCGCTACGGACCGCGGCCAGCTCCAGGCCCAACGACTCGATGACTTCGTGGTCCAGGAAGAGGTTCTGGTTGCTGAAGGCCAGCAGGATGTCGTGGCCATACCGTTCCCGGAGGAAGTCCCGGAGGGCGGAGAGCATCTGGTTGGAGACGTGGGTCTCCGCATCGGGGTTTCCGGTGGCGATCCCCTGGTCTCGAAGGTAGTGGGGAATGTAGGCACCCCCGTGATCCGAGGTGAGGAAGATCAGGACGTTCTCCAGGCCGAGCTCCTCGTCCAGATAGTCCAGGAAATCGGCCAGATATCCGTCCAGCCTCAGGATCTGATCCTGCATCTGTTTGGAGGCGGGCCCGAAACGGTGGCCAATGGCGTCGGTGGCTGACGGGGCGATAGCGAGAATGTCCGGAACCGGCCCCCGTCCCAATCCCTCCCCTTCGATGGCTGCATAGGCCAGCTCGAAGAGGAGTTCGTCGGAGAATGGGGTGGTGTTCAGAAGGCTTGGGCTTGCTCCCTCCTCCTCCACCTGGTAGGCGAGGTCGAAGGGGAAGGCAGTGGAGCCCCCGATGGTGCCCTCATAGGGGTTGTCGTCCTCCCGGCTCGCCTGGTACCGCTCCAGTGGGTGGAGGGACTCCCAGGTTCGGGTCAGGTACTCCTGGGCCAGGTCCCGGGAGTTGAACTCCACGAGCCAGTCGGGAAGCTCGTTCCGGTAGAAGGTGGAGGTGACGAAGTTCCCCGTGGCTCCCTCGTACCAGTACGCCGAGCCCGTGTGGCCCGCTGGGAGGATGGCGCCACGATCCTTCCGGGATATCCCCACGGTTCGGGACCGATGTCCGGTATGAAGGTAGAGCTCATCCCCCACGGTGGTGGTGAGCATGTTCACGGGGCCCTTTTCACCGTCGTAGTCGGGAAGGGATCCAACCCCCTGGAAACCGGAGCCCACGGCCTCTATGACGTTGATGCTTCGGTCCAGTTCCCGGACGTACCAGCTATTGCCCACCAATCCGTGGACGGCAGGTGTGGCCCCAGTGTACTGGGCGGCGTGGCCGGGTCCTGTGGAAGTCTGGCCGTGTCGGAAATGGGCGTTCCGGAAGAAAAAGCCCTCGTTGACGAGGCGTCGAAGTCCTCCCTCTGACAGGAGATCCCAGTACCGGTAGAGGTAGTCCGGGCGGAGTTGGTCCACCACGATCCCTACCACCAGGTCCGGGGTGTCGTAGTGAGGCCGCTCCTGGGCCTCGGACGCGGCTGGGGTGACCAGCAGGGCCGCGGCCGCGAGAAGGAGGCCTTTGGCCAGGGCGAATGTCCGGGTACTGATGGGCATCTTTGGGCTCGGAAAGGGGAACGGTGCCAGCGCTCAACCAATAGAAGGGGGCGCCCTAATGGTCCGGTCAAGAGACGGTATCGGAACGGTAACGGTCCTGCGGCCCTCGTTACCGGGCTCTGCCGGCCAGCTTCTTCATCTCCTGGAGTCCGGGTAGATCTTCGTCGGCTAGGGGCCACCGTTCCAGTGCGCGGGTCGCCCACTCCCCCGCCGCCGGGGCGGCCCCGACCCGGTCCTCTACCACTGCCTCCCAGGCGTATCCCCCTGCGTAGGTGGGGTCGTGCTCCCGCAGCGACCGGGCCACCTTTTGGACCCGAGCCCAGTTATCCTGGGAGGCGGCCAGCCGCGCCAGGACCTCCTTTCGGATATGTGCCTCCGCCCAGGCGTCGGGGCCCCGGCGACTTCCCAGCTCCGAGAGTAGTGGGAGGAGCTCGTCCTCTTCGCCGCCAACGGACTCGGTGGAGTCCGAGCCGCCCGCCTCTGAGGAGAGGAGGGCCCGAAGCGCCTCCTGGTGGGTGTTGAAGGGGTGGCCATCAGGGAGGTGATGGGAGCCCTGCTCCAGCGACTGCTCTGCCGACTCCGGGTCGCCCATTCCCAGATCAGCGAGTCCGGCGTAGAGGTGGCCGACACCCCGGGTCAGGGAGTCGGTCCGGGACAGGAGGCGCTCCGCGCTCTCTCGGGCGGCGTCCCACCTCCCCAGACTGAGTTGGAGCTCAACCCGGTTCATGTTCTGTCCCAACCATCGCCGATCACTTTGTGCCGGCAGTTCGGCGAGCTCCGTGAGGATGGCTTCCGCTTCTTCCATTCGGCCTTGGTGGTGGTAGGACATCCCCAGGAGTGCCAGATTGTGGCCGTGGTGCCAGTCGTAGCGGGTGGGGATGTTCTCCTCCTCTTCCAACGTCCGCTCGATGGTCTGGGCGGCTTCAAACTCGCGTATGGCCTCCTGCACCCGGCCCACGCGCCGGAGGTTGTGGCCGAACATGTGCCGGGCGTGGGCGACACCGGGGGCCAGGGAGGCCAGAACGGCTCCATGGGCCACGGCTCGGTCCAGCTCTCCTTCCCGGTTCTCGAAAACGTGGATCAGAAGGTGGTGGGCGCCTACGTGGTCGGGCGCTAGCCGGAGCACCTCCTGAAGGCCTGCGACGCGGTCGTCCCCCCTGGCCAGAGTCGCCTGGAGGTACCGGAGCTCCACCGCTTCCGGGTGCCGCTCCACCGCCCGTTCGAGCTCCGCCTCCGCCGAGTCCCCATGGGAGGAGTCTTCCCGTCCACTGCGCTCCTGGAGAAGGGATAGGCGGATTCGGGCCCAGGCGTCCTCCGGGTTCGGCTCAGCGTCCCGGCTGACCTCCAGTCCCTCCACTGCCTGAAGCGCCATCTCCGGGTCGCCCAATGCGCGATACGCCAGGGCGAGGCCCACCCGTGCCTGGCCCAGTTCGGGGTCCGCCCGCAGCGCCTGGTGGAAGCTTCGAGCCGCCTCCAGATAACCGTAGAGGTGGAGGTAGGTGAGACCCTGCTCGTGAAACCGTCGGGCCTCCTCGTCGGATGAGCTCACCGGGTGTCGGATCCGGGTCAGATCGGATCGGAGGGGGATGGGTCGGGTCACCACCGCCATGGGGATTCCGGCCACGGAGCTTGGGTCCTCCTTCTGGGGCGGGTTCTGCCCCAGCGCGACTTGTGTGGTGCCGCCCCATGCCAGGATCAGAACCCCGACGGAGAAGAGCACTCTGTGAATCCAAAGACCCTGTAGGGACGACTTCCTGTCGGTTGAGTCCCGGTTCGGCTGCGTTCTGGCCATCATGACCTCCTTGCTCTCGAGTCGCTTCCGAAGGCCCCCGCGAGGGGGCTGAAACGTCCCCGGAATCATGGATCTAGACGGCTCCAGAGAGGTGGTGTGTGGGAAAAGGCTTCGTCAGAAATCGGTGGATGGGCTCCCGGCCACCGGTCTCCGGGCGATGCGAACGGGCCTGGTCGTCCCCGTGGCACGGGGGGGGAAGCAGGGGGTTCTGACACATTCCGGACATGGAGGTCACAGGGTTCTTGCATCAACCTTTCCGATCCCCGGCCTTTCGCCTCTCATCCCAGCGCATCTTTCGGGAGCGTGGTGCCGGACCGCGACCCCTCCCGCCGGGGAGACCCGCCAGGCGCCTGCGAAGCATTCAGCCCGGAAAGGAGGATGGTAGAAATGAAGAACGCGTCGGTGGCCTTGACGCTCTTGGCGCTCCTGGCCCTGGGAGGGCTCCTCCACTCCCAGGTCTACGGTGCGTATGAGGGACCCGAGGAACGCTGGGACCTACGTTGGGGTCATGTGGCAGAGGGGACGGGGTTGTATCGGAACGTGGCCGTGGATGGACAACTCGAGGTGTCGGTGCTCCCGGGTGTGGTTCTGGACCTTCGTGGGGCCGTGGCCGTTCGGGGGACGCGGCTCTTCTCCTCCCGGGACGCAGATGGTGGGTCGCCGTTCTCGGTGGGGGCCAGCATGGGGGTCCGTACCCCTGGAGGGTCGGCACTCGCGTTCTGCATGGGATCCGGTCTCGCTACGGCCCGGCAACTGCTGGCCTCTTACGAACCTCTGATGGAACGAGCGGTTTCCAGCGTCTGGCGTGCCCAGGAAGGTCATCTTCATTACCGGGACCCGCCGACCATATGATGGCCGTCGGGACCGCTGGAGGAGGTGAACGGTG
>SKZC01000231.1 GCA_007127575.1 Gemmatimonadota bacterium | reverse complement strand
GGCGGGTGTGTTTCGTTCCCGAAGGGGACCGAGGTATCTTGGGTCGGGTCCTCCCGGCGTCCGGGGGACTCCACTGAAAAGATAGAGGTACGTTCATTCGCCCGAGGTCAGTCCCATGACGGAACCCGACTCCCCCGAGAGGGCCACCCCCCGCATCTTTCCGCCGGTTCTCGTTCTGGGCCTCGTGGCCTTGGCCGTCGTCCTCATGGCCATGATGGCCGGATTCGGGAGCCGGTTGGGGCTGTGGCACTTTCGGACGGGCTTCACCCTTCTGGAGTGGGCCGCGTACGGGGCCATCGGGGTGGTCATCCTATCGCTGCCCGCGATCTGGCTCACTCGGCCCGGAAGCGGCCGTCGCGGCTTCTGGATCCCCCTCCTCGCCCTCATCGTCTCCATCCCTGTCTTCGTCATCCCATGGCAATGGCGCTCCACTGCCGGGGGGGTGCCGCCCATCCACGATATCACCACCGACCTGGACGACCCTCCGGAGTTCGTGGCGGTGGTGCCCCTTCGAGCGGATGCTCCCAACCCGCCTGAATACGCCGGGCCGGAAACGGCGGCGCAGCAACGGGAGGCGTACCCGGAGCTGGGCCCCGTGGTGCTGAACGAGACGCTCAGCGGGGCATTTCACAGGGCTCTGGACGTGGTGTCGGAGATGGGATGGGAGCTTGTGGATTTCGATCCCGACCAGGGACGCATCGAAGCCACGGATCGGACCTTCTGGTTCGGCTTCGAGGACGATGTGGTGATCCGACTGACGCCGGACGGGGATGGGACCCGGGTGGATATCCGGTCCAAGTCCCGGGTGGGCCGAGGCGACGCGGGCACGAATGCCCGCAGGATCGAATCCTTCCTGGACCGGTTGACCCGGTAGACGGTTCATGACGGATTTTCCCACTGCTTCCGAGTTCACGGGGAACCTGGAGCTGGACGGGCTCCTGGAGCTCCTCCGGAACCGGAGGGCCGTGGTCCTCTCCGGGGCCGGATGCAGCACGGAGTCGGGAATCCCCGACTACCGAGGTCCCGATGGACGGCTTCGTAAGCGCCTTCCCATGAAGTATCAGGAGTTCGTCCGAAGCCAGGAGGCCCGGGCCCGCTACTGGAGCCGGAGCGCGGTGGGCTGGGAGCGGTTCCGCAGCGCCCGTCCCAACACGGCACACCGGGCGTTGGCCCGTTTGGAAAGGCTCGGGGTGGTTCGGGGGATCATCACCCAGAACGTGGACGGCCTGCACCAGGCCGCCGGGAGTCGCCGGGTGCTGGAGCTGCACGGCTCCCTGGCCCGGGTGCGCTGCCTCCAGTGCTGCCGGGAGGTGTCCCGGGAGCGGCTCCAACGAAGGATCCGGGCCCTGAACCCCCATCATGGACACGGGCCCGTTCCGTTGGCTCCCGACGGCGACGCGGAGCTTCCCGCCGGAACGGAGGAGAACTTCGCCGTGCCGGAGTGCGAGCTCTGCGGCGGAGTGCTGAAGCCCGATGTCGTCTTCTTCGGGGAGAACGTGCCCAAGGCTCGGGTGGAGCGAGCATGGCGCCTCTTTCAAAAGGGGGCGGTCCTCCTGGTGGTAGGGTCTTCCCTCACCGTGTTCTCGGGCCGGCGATTCGTCCTTCGAGCGGAGGAGGAGGGGAGGCCGGTGGGGATCGTGAACCTGGGTCCCACCCGGGCGGACGAGGTGGCGCGGGTGAAGGTGGAGGGGTCCGCGGGCCAGGTTCTCTCTGCGCTGGTGACCCGACTGGATGGATCCGGCTTCGCCGCGGAGTATGGGGAGGCCCGGTCTGACGGGGTGGCCGGCTGAGGGGCGAAACGGCGGGCCCCCGACAGTTGATTCTGGCGGGAGGGGGACACACGCATCTGGAGGTTCTACGCCGGTTCGCGGCCCGGCCCCTGGCGGGTGTGAAGATCACCGTTGTGACACGGGCACCGGAGACGCCCTACTCCGGGATGCTTCCGGGATGGATCGCGGGACATTACGGGCGGGAGGAGGTCCACGTGGATCTGGAGCCGGTGGTCCGGGAGGCCGGGGCTTCTCTCCGGATCGCGGAGGTCACGGGGCTGGATCCTGACCGCCGACGGCTCCATTTGGACGGTGCGCCTTCCCTTCTTTTCGACCTCCTATCTCTGAACGTGGGCTCGGCTCCTACGGGAATGAGACTGGACGGAGCGATGGAGTGCGGCCTGCCCGTCCGCCCCACTGAGGCGTTTCTTTCCCGGCTCCTTTCCATGGTGGGCGATCCGTCGTCCCCGGCCCGAGCCCTGGCTGGAGACCGGCTCCGGATTGCCTTCGTGGGAGGAGGGGTCACCGCAGTGGAAGTGGCTCTGGCCGTGAAGTACCGGCTCCGGGACCAGGGAGTGGATCTCATGCTCTTCACCGAAGACGATGAACCCCTTTCCTCGCTGAGTCCAGGAGCGCGAGCGCGCCTCCTACGGGTCCTGAGCCGACGGGGAATACGGGTTCGCACGAAGAGTCGGGTGGCGAAGGTGGGACCGCGCGGGCCCATCATCGTGGACGGGGAGGAGGTGGAGGTGGACGTGACGGTCCTGGCCACAGGGGCGGAAGCTCCTCCGTGGGTGGAGGAGAGCGGCCTGGCCCTGGATCCCCGAGGGTTCGTAGCCGTGGATGCCGCTCTTCGCTCCACCTCCCATCCTCACGTCTTCGCGGCGGGGGATGTGTCCACCGTTCTGCCGCATCCCCGTCCCAAGGCGGGGGTCTTCGCGGTCCGTCAGGGGCCACCCCTCCATGCGAACCTGGAGCGAGCTCTCCTGGACAAGGAGCCTCGTCCCTTCCAGCCCCAAAGCGTCTTCCTCACCCTCGTCTCCACCGGCGACCGCTATGCAGTGGGGGGTCGGGGACGGTGGTCTTTCGAGGGGAGGTGGGTCTGGTATCTGAAGGATTGGATCGACCGGCGCTGGATGAGTCGCTGGCGGCTCTGAAGCTTCGCCGCCCGGGTCAGCGCGGTCCCGTGGACTCCTCCCCTTCTTCCGAGGAGGAGTCGTTGGAGGGAGCTCGCGGCGGAGGGGCTTCCCCGTCGCTCCCACGCACCCGGCGAAGGAGGGTCAAGAAGGCGGCTCCTGCCATGCCCACGACGATCCCTCCGGCCAGCCAGACGAGCACGTCATCCAGAGGGATTTCCACCGGGCGGTCTCCTCCATCGCCCCCCATGGCCTGGGGGCCGGGATGAGTTCACTCCCGTCAGCCCAAGCTCACGGGTCCTCGGGTCCCTTCCCCTTCGTACCACTCCACCTCCACCTCCAAGCTCTTCTTGATCCCCTTGGCTCCCTTCTGCTTCTCGTCCAGGGAAACCTCCAGGATCAGTTGGTCGGGGAGGCGGGCGGTGACCTCGTCCTGGCCCTGGCGAAGGACCACTTCGCCTCCTTCCACCCGGTCGGCCAGCTCCCGAAGGAATGTCGCCACCTTCCCGGGATTCGTGTGCTCCTTGGAGTCCACCAGGACGTGCTTCTTTTTTCCGCTCATGGGGGCCTCACATCGAATCTGGGTCGAAAAGTTCACCTGATCGTCAGCGGGAGACGACGGTACTTCAATGGATATCCAGTAACTCCACATCGAAGACCAATGTGGCGTTGGGAGGGATCACGTCGTCCGAGCCCTCGGGGCCGTATCCCAGATGGGGTGGGATGACCAGGAGCCGACGTCCGCCGGGTCGCATCCCTACGAGGCCTTCGTCCCAGCCGGGAATGACGATCCCCGCTCCCAGGGGAAAAGGAAAGGGCTGTTCCCGTTCCCGGCTGCTGTCGAAGACGGAGCCGTCGGGGAGACTGCCCGTGTAGTGGACCATGAGGATCTGGCCTTCTTCCGCCTCCGGCCCCTCGCCCACTTCCAGGTCATGCAGGTAGAGCCCGGTCTCGGACCGCTCCAACTCCCCGAAGTCCACGCCCAGCTCAGGGGCGTACTCCAGCTCCGAAGGGTCTTCGGCCACGGGAACGTCGTCGGGAAGCTCCTCTCCGTCGTCTCCGCAAGCCCAAAGCGCCGGAAGGAGAAGAGCCAGAAGGACGGTAACCAGATCGCGTTTCATGGAAGCTCCAGCGCCATGGGGATGGGAACAGGGAGAAAATTGTACGCGGATAAGGCCAGCCACAAGGCGGGCTACCTCCCCCGCCTTCGGCCTGGGGCCGGTCCCAGGGGCCGGCCTCGACGGGCCATCAAGACTTGGATAGCAAGTGGCGGGCCAGCCGGCGGGCCAGGGCGAGGATGGTGAGCACGGTGGGACGACCCAGGGCCCTGGGGAATACCGAGGCGTCGCAGACGTAGAGCCCCTCCACTTCCGTTTCCAGCTCCGAGGTGAGGAGCTCTCCGATCCGTACGGTGGCAGAGGGGTGGGTTCCGCGGAGGGGGGTGGTCACGATGGAGTCCGGGTCGCAGCCGGCCTCCCTGAGGATCCGGCCCGCCACCGTGCGGGCC
>SKZC01000203.1 GCA_007127575.1 Gemmatimonadota bacterium | reverse complement strand
GCCTCTGCGCCCCCCTGAACCCCGAGACGCTCGTCCACCGATGCCGGCTGATCCGCGAGCTGGATGGCGGTCTGGGACCGCACCACCCACTCGCCCCCACCATAGAGCCGGACGGCGGGGGCGGGGTCGTAGGCCACCAATAGATCCACCCCGTCTCGGGAGAAGACGATCCGGTCCGCCTCGGCTCGCTCGATGAGCTCATCCCCCAGGTGAGAGCTCCAGTGGATGATGCGGAACCGGCTGGTGACCGGACCCCGGGCCGTGTGGATGGGGAGTGCCGCCATCCAGTCCGATCCCACCAGATCGTTGGTGGTAGGGGCCAAGCGAAAGCGGGCGAAGACCCCGCCCTCGATCCCGGCCATGACCCGGGTGGCTCCGGCTCCACCCCCTTCCCAGATGGGGAGGGTGCCCCCCAGAGCCACCTCGCCATGGGGGTCTCGCGCCAGGCCTTCCCTGCGGGAGAGTTGGTACGGCGCCCGTTCCAGGGGCTGGTGCCTACCGCGGAAGAGGCTGGAGGCCAGTAGCGCCCCGGCGAAGCGGGGCTCTCGGGCGGAGGCCAGAGGCGGCAGGAAGAGAGGCTCGTCGGGGAACCAGCGAGAGGTCTCCGTCGGGGTCTGCGCGGCCAGCTCCGAGCCCGGGGCCATCTCGACGACCACGGCGCCCAGGAGGAGGCTTGCCGTGAGGAGAAGGGCTCCGGGGGCGCCGGAGGCGCCGTGGCGCCCAAGGACGGACGTCAACACAGGCGCTCCCTTCCTCTTGTCGGTCGGGGGCTTCCCTCGGCCCCGGCGGTTCCGGTACAATGTTCTTCGATGTGGCGGACTCGACGGGGACGGAGCCCACCGGGTCCATCCCCCCACTTCCCCCATCCGCCGGGAGGCCCCAGATGACCGCGGAATCCACATACGGACCCTTTCACGAGCTGCCGGGCTCGGCCCGTCTCTGGATCTTCGGCGCCAGCCGTCCGGTGGAGGCCCACGAGGAGGAGCGGATTCTCCAGGCCGTGGACGCCTTTCTGGATGGATGGAAGGCCCACGGGAAGCCTCTCTCCGCCGCCCGCTCCTGGCGCTACGGCCGCTTTCTCCTGGTGGCGGCGGACGAGTCGGTGACGCCTCCCTCGGGGTGCTCCATCGACGCCCTGGTTCGGACCCTGAAGGAGTTGGAAGGGGAGCTGGGGCTCACCCTGGTGGACGGGGGTGCGGTCTGGTTTCGCGACGGGGAAGGGGTCCGGAAGGTGGACCGAGCCGGTTTTCAGGATCTCACCGACGCCGGAGAGGTGACCCCGGAGACCATCGTCTTCGACGGGAGCCTCACCCGAATGGCCTCCCTTCGGGAAGGGGCGTGGGAAGGCCCGGCCCGGGAGCGTTGGCACGCCCGGGCCTTCTTCTCCTGAGCTCCTGGACCTCGAAGCCCCGGCACGTGCCCCAGGGCCGGTGAGCGTCCCCAGGTCTCAGCCTCCCCCGTCGCCGGTGGGCAGCCCGATGGAGAAGGGGCGCTCTGCGTATCCCTCCGGAGCCTGGAAGAGGTCGGGTGAGAGGGGGCCCGTCTCCATCTCGGTGATCTCGGTGACGAACCGGAGGACCGTGCCCTGTCGCTCCTCCTCCTCCTCGGGCTCCTCTTCCTCCTCGTCGTCCCCTCCGCCGAAGAGACCGCCCAGGCGGCCCGTCACCGCTTCTCGGGCCGCATCGGCGGCACCCTCTCGGGCCCGTTCCCCGGCGGTCTCCAGCACGTCGTCGGCCAGGCTGCGTTCTGCCTCGGCGAGCACGGCCGCCCGGTCAAAAGGTTGGCCTCCAGGAACCAGGACGAAGTGGGTGGTGCTCAGGAGCGTCGTTCCGCCCAGTGCCTCCAACTCGGCCTGATTGCGTTCCAGTCCCACCTGGATTCTGGGGTCCATGGTAATGGCTTCCTGCAGCGCTCCCAGCACGCCTACGAAGCGGCTTCCCGCCACCGTCTCCCCCACGCTCTGGTCCAGCTCGGTGAAGCCCTCGAAGCCAGGCACCTCCGGAGCGTTCCAGAGCTCCGTGAACAGGACGAAGCTCCCCTCCAGAGGCCCGTCATCCGCCGAATCCACCTCGGCGCCCAGCTCCATGGTGAGGAAGACGCGCTCCGCCTCCACACCGTGGATCGTCCGGCGCTCCCCGGTTCGGTCCGTGGAGATCTGCACGTCCACCGAAAGGCTCTCGCCGGACTCCGCCAGCTCCGCCTGGGCCCGGTCCATCTCGGCCTGGGCCTGGGCGATCTCCGCCCGTGCCGAGTCCAGAGCGGGTGTGATCTCCTGGATCGCATCTTCGAAGGCCTCGTCCATCTCGCTCAGGAAGGCCTCCATGTCGCCCAGCTCCACCAGAAGGACTTCCCCGGCGTCATGATGCACGCTCATGAAACGGCCCGCGTCCAGGTCCAGGATGGTGGTCTGGTCGCCGGAGTCCGTTCGCATCCGGGTCCCCAGGATGTAGACGGTTTCGGAGCTCTCGGCCTGGAGTCCGGAGAGTCCCGGGATGTCCTGGAGAGCCCGGCCGAGAACCCCTCCGAACTCCACACGGGTCTGCGTGGTGTACTGGAGGGAGCGCTCCTGCGCCTCCACCCCCTCTCCCAGCGGGGTCCACAGGAGGAGGAGGGTGAGGCCGGCGCCCACTAGGCCTCCCCGGCTTCCCGGGGTTCGGCGGGTGTGGGACGAATCGGAAGGGGAGGGCAGAGTCCGGATCTGTTCAACCGTCATGAGGGCCTCGCAGCAGACGAAAAAAAAAGTGGGCCGAGAAAGGTAGCGAGAAAGGTAGTCTGTACCGCTTCCTGGATTCTCGTCAAGGAGTTTCGGTGGCGTCCCTCTTCCCCTCCTGCCCGACGCGCCGTCCGGGGGTCAGGGGAGGAGCTCGTGAGCTAGGAATCGGGCCGCCTCCTCCTCGGCCCAAAACGAGGGGGCACCGGGATGGCTCCCCTCCACGAATCCCACATGGCCCCCGTAGGGGCTGAAGCCCGGGATCAGGGCGGGGTTTTCCTCCACCTCCCGGTGCGGGAGGCCGCCGGGTAGGAAGGGGTCGTCCTCGGCCTGCAGGAGGAGGGTGGGGATCCGGACCCCGGGGAGGAAGGAGAGGGAGCTGCAGCGCCGATAGTAGTCCACGGCGTCCCGGAAGCCGTTCAAAGGGGCCGTATGGGCGTCGTCGTACTCCCGGAGGGTTCGGGCGGCCAGGACTCGTTCCAGGTCCACCAGAGGAGCCAGGAGCTCCTCCTTGGAGCGAACTTTGCTTCGGAGCTGCCGGATGAAGTAATGGGTATAGATCCGACCCATGGGGCCCCTCTCCAGGGCCTGGGTTCCGGCCACCAGGTCGAAGGGAACGGAGACGGTGGCGGCGGCCCGCAGGGTGCGGGGGAGCTCTCCTTCCCGCTCCCCCAGGTACTTGAGGAGGATGTTTCCCCCCAAGGAGAACCCCACGATCCCCAGGCGGCGGTCCGGGAAGCGCTCTCCCAGATGCTCCACCACGAAGGCCAGGTCGCCCGTCTCACCCGAGTGGTAGGCCCGAGGCGTCCGGTTCACCTCGCCTCCGCACGACCGGAAGTTCATCCCCACCGGTTGGAGTCCCCGGCGGTACAGCGCGTTCATGGCCTGGCGGGCGTAGGCCCTCTCCGAGGAGCCCTCCAGCCCGTGGAGGACCAGCCCCAGGGGCGCCCCTGGGGTGGGCTCGGGGCCCAGGTCCAGGAGGAGGAAGTCCTCGTCCGGCGTGTCCAGCCGGACCCGGCGGATGCCGGGATCGGGCCGGCTCCGCAAGGCTTTTCCCAGCACGGTCTGAAGGTGTGGGCCGGGAAGCCACCACGCGGGCTCGAAGGGTCGGACCCGGAAGAGGGTCGTGGGGGACATGGAAGGTACGGGGCCGAGTCGGGGTGCAGGGTCGGGGTGCAGGGTACGGGCCGGGTGTGTATCGTCCATCCGGCGGTACGTACCCTACGCCGGGAGGTGGGCTGAGGGTCCCGGAGGGTTGGAGTCCGGAGCAGGGAGGGGGGCAGCATGGAGCGGGAGGAGGGGGTTCCACCATCAGGAGGCCGGGAGACGCCTCCGGTGCCTCCGGCGTTGGTTCTGGGGGTGGCGGTCCTGGCCTTCTCCTGGGCCGGGCCCCTGGTCCGCCTTACCGACGCTCCGGCATTGGCGGTGGCGGCGTGGCGCCTTCTTTTTTCGGTGGTTCTCATCGCCGGAGTGGTGGCCGTCACCCGGTCTCGTGCCCGCGTGACCGCCGGCGGGGAGGGGAGGGCAGCCCCCGGGCCCCTCCTCACCCCGGGAGAATGGGCACTCGCGTTCCTCTCGGGTCTCCTCCTGGCGGCCCACTTCTGGATCTGGATCGCCTCCCTCCGCTTCACCACCGTGGCCAGCTCGGTGGTGCTCGTCTCCACCCAGCCTCTCTGGGTGGGACTTCTCTCCCTGGTCTTCCTTCGTGAACGTCCCGCCCCCCGGGAGTGGG
>SKZC01000411.1 GCA_007127575.1 Gemmatimonadota bacterium | reverse complement strand
TGCTTCCGTTGCTCTCCGCGGTTCGTCTGGAGCTGGCTGGGGTCGGGGCCGCCCCCTCCAGCCGGCATCCCGGGCCCGGCCACCCCGCCGGCCCCCGCGCCTCCGGCCTGGGCTCCACCCGTCCGGGCCCTGGCGGCGACCCCGGTGGGATCCAGGCCCCGGTCCTCTCCGGTGGCCACTCGGGCCGCGTCGCCCAGCCCGTCGGAGCCCTCCTCCGGGCCCGAGTACTGGAGTCCCTCGGCGGGGAGCCGCCGGACGGGCTGCTGCTGGGGCTGGCCGATCTGAGCCCGGAAGAAGAGGCTGGAGACCGTCTTCCGGATGTCCCGCATGAGGCCCACGAACATTTCGTAGGCCTCCTTCTTGTACTCGATGAGCGGGTCCTTCTGGCCCCAGCCCCGGAAGGAGATGGAGGCCTTCAGGTGGTCCAGGTCGTAGAGGTGGTCCTTCCACTTGTCGTCGATGACGGAGAGCATGACCCAGCTCATGACCCGCTCGGCGTTGTCGCCGAACTGCTCCAGCTTCCGCTGGAACTGCTCCCGGGCCTTCTCCACGATGGGATCCAGCACTTCGTCCCGGTCGTAGAAGTCGTGCTCCAGGACCTCTTCCTTCGGGAGCTCGTCGGCCTGGATGAAGAAGTCCAGGAGGAGACGCTGGCGAAGCGTGTGGAGCTCCCAGTTCTCCCGGTGGACCTCCTCGTCCACGTAGTCGTCCACCAGCTCTCCCAGACCCGTCTCGATCATCTCCCAGACCTCACCCTTCAGGTCCTCGCCACCCTCCAGGGCGAAGAGCCGGAGGTCGTAAATGACCTCCCGCTGCTGGTTCATGACGTCGTCGTAGTCCAGGAGCTTCTTCCGGGCCTCGAAGTTGTTCCCCTCCACCCGCTTCTGGGCGCGTTCGATGGACTTGGTCACCAGCCCGTGGGTGATGACCTCTCCTTCCTGGGCCCCCATCTTGTCCATGACCTTGGCGATCCGGTCGGAGCCGAAGAGCCGCATGAGGTCGTCTTCCAGGGAGAGGAAGAACTGGGAGGCGCCGGGATCGCCCTGACGCCCCGCCCGGCCCCGGAGCTGCCGGTCGATGCGCCGGGACTCGTGGCGGGAGGAGCCCACGATGTGGAGCCCTCCGCACTCGATGAGGTGGTCGTCGGGCTTGTCGGAGAGGTCCTCCCAGAGGTTGGGGTCCACCGGGGCCAGCTCCTCGGGCTCCAGGCCCCGCTCCTTCGCCCACCCCACGGTCCGGGCGTCCGTGACCCCTTGGCCCAGCTTGATGTCCGTGCCCCGCCCGGCCATGTTCGTGGCGATGGTCACGGCCTTGGGCTGCCCGGCCCCGGCCACGATCTCCGCCTCGCTCTGGTGGTGCTTCGCGTTCAGGACGCTGTGGGCGATCCCCCGGCGCTTCAGCATCCGGGAGAGGGTCTCGGAGACCTCCACGTTCGTGGTTCCCACCAGGACCGGCAGCTCCATCCGGTGGAGCCGCTCGATCTCGTCCATCATGGCGTTGTACTTCTCCCGGATGGTCCGGAAGATGAGGTCGTTTCGATCCTCCCGGATCACCGGGCGGTGGGTGGGGACGACCAGGACGTCCAGATCGTAGATCTGGTGGAACTCGTTCTCCTCCGTCTCGGCGGTCCCCGTCATCCTGGCCAGCTTGTCGTACATCCGGAAGTAGTTCTGGATGGTGATGGTGGCCAGCGTCTGGGTCTCCCCCTTGATCTCCACCCCCTCCTTGGCCTCCACCGCCTGGTGGAGCCCGTCGCTCCAGCGCCGACCCGGCATCTGGCGGCCCGTGAACTCGTCCACGATGACCACGCCGCCGTCATCGCTGGTGATGTACTGCTCGTCCCGGTGGAAGAGGGTATGGGCCTTGAGGAGCTGGTGCAGGACGTGCATCCGCTGGGCCTTGTCGGCGTACTCCGCCTCCAGCGCCTGGATCTGCTCCCGCTTTTCGTCGGCGGAGAGCTCCTCGTCCTCCTCGATCTCTCCCACCGCCAGGGAGAGATCCGGGATGAGAAACGCGTCGGGGTCGTCTGGGGAGAGCTCGTCCAGCCCCCGGTCCGAGAGGTGGACGTTGTGCCCCTTCTCGTCCATGGCGTAGTAGAGCATCTCGTCGATCTCGTGGAGACGCTTCTCCCGCATGTAGTTCATCTCCACCTGCTGGACGAGCTGCTGGATGGAGGGGTCCTCGGCGAAGAGCTTGAGGAGGCGCTTGTTCTTGGGGGTGCCCCGCTTCACGGCCAGGAGGTTCTCCCCGGCGGCGTACGTGTCCCCGGCCTCGAGCTGCCGCTCCGCCTCGGCCAAAAGCCCGCTGGCCAGCTTCGTCTGCTTCTGGTAGAGCTGGCCCACCATGGGGGCGTAGCGCTTGTACGGGGTCTGGGTGTCCTTCCCCACCGGGCCCGAGATGATGAGGGGCGTGCGGGCCTCATCGATGAGGATGGAGTCCACCTCGTCCAGGATGGCGTAGAAGTGGTCCCGCTGCACCCGCCGCTCCAGGGAGTGGACCATGTTGTCCCGGAGGTAGTCGAACCCGTACTCGTTGTTCGTCCCGTAGGTGATGTCCGCCCCGTAGGCCGCCCGGCGCTCCTCCGAACCCGGCTCGTGGAGGTCGATGCAGTCCACGGTGAGACCGAGGTAGCTGTAGATGACCCCCATCCACTCGGCGTCCCGCTGGGCCAGGTAGGAGTTCACCGTCACCAGGTGGGCGCCCCGCCCCGCCAGGGCGTTGAGATAGAGGGGCATGGTGGCGGAGAGGGTCTTCCCCTCACCGGTGGCCATCTCCGTCACCGTGCCCCGGTGGAGGGCGATGGCGCCGACGATCTGGACGTCGTAGGGGATCATGTCCCACTGGGTCTTCTGACCCGTGACCGTGATGTCCTGGCCCATCATCCGGCGGCAGACCTCCTTCACCGCCGCGAAGGCCTCGGGCATGAGCTGGTCAAGGGAGTCGGTGACCTCGTCCAGGAGCTCGGCGTCCTTTTCTCCGATGAGGAGGGAGAGGCGCTCCCGTTCCGCGGCGTCCACGGAGGAGGCCTTCTGGGACCGGAGCTCCGCCAGCTCCTCCTCGATGGGCTCGGTGCGTTCCCGGATGTAGGCCCGGAACTCCTCCGTTTTCCCCTTGAGCTCCTCCTCCGAGAGCTCGGCGTAGGACTCGTAGATCTCGTTGATCTCCGCTACCAGGGGCTGGAGCTTCTTCACCTCCCGGTCGTGGCTGGAGCCGACGATCTTCTGGAAGAGGGACTTGATATCCATAGGCTTACCTATACAGGCTCTCGGTCTCGATGATCCTTCGGACCGGCTCGGGAACCAGGTACCGGATGGACCGCCGTTGGGCCCACCGCTCCCGGATCCCGGTGGAGGAGAGGTCGATGCGGGTGACGGGCACCCCCAGGGGCTTCCCCCCTGACGAGGCCGTCTCCGTTGCCAGGCCGTGCTCCAGCTCCGGGCTCACGTCCGAGATCCCGTCCCCCTCCCGGGTCATCACTGCAACGCGGGCCAGGCGGAGGATCTCGGCGGGCTCCTTCCACCGGTGGAAGGAGGCCCACTGGTCCGCCCCCATGAGGAGGGTGAAGCCGCCGCCCACCTCGGCGGGCTCGCTCCCGGAGGGCCGGGTGAGCTCCCGCAGGGTGTCCACCGTGTAGGAGGGCCCCGGGCGCCGGAGCTCCAGGTCGGAGACGTGGAAGCGGGGATCGCCGGCCACCGAGGCGCTCACCATCCGGAAGCGAAGCTCGGGCGGGGCCCGGTGGGAGGCCCCCTCCCCGCCGTTTCGCCCCTTATGGGGCGGATCCCCCACCGGCATGAAGAGGATCCGGTCCAGCTCCAGCGCCTCCAGCACGTCCTGCGCCACCACCAGGTGCCCGTAGTGGAAGGGGTCGAACGTACCGCCGAAGATCCCGGTCCCGGCGCCCCCGCGTGGTGCTCCGGGGGCTCCGTCACCTCCCATCGCGGTCCGCCTGGAGGTTTCGGGCCTCGTCCGAGTCCGGGTAGCGGGCGATGAGCTCCTCCCGGGCCTCCTCCGCTTCCGGCTCCCATCCGATGGCCTGATAGGAATTGTACATGGCCATGAAGGCGCGAGGGGCCCATTCCGTCTCCGGGTAGAGGTCGGTAATCCGCTCGAAGGAGAGGACGGCGGAGTCGTGGAGGTCCCGACGCTGGTAGAACCGGCCCACCTCGTACTCCCGCTGAGCCAGCTTGTCCGTCATCACCGTCTGGATGGAGTCGGCCTGCTCGGCCACCTCATCCCCGGCGAACTCGATGGCCGTGCGGGCGCAGGCGTCGCGGGCCCGGTGCGTATACGTCTGGTCCCGCTGGGGGATGGGTGAGAGCCGGGCGTACGCCCGGCAGATCCCGAAGGACACCTGGGGAGAGAGGGCGTGGAGGGTCCACCGCTCCTGGAACCGCTCGAACTCGGAGATGGCGGTGAGGGCCTCCCCGTCCTCCAGGTGAGAGA
>SKZC01000479.1 GCA_007127575.1 Gemmatimonadota bacterium | reverse complement strand
CTGGCCCGGGCAGCGGCCCTGATTCAGGCCACCGCAGGAGGAGAGCCGGCTCCCGAGGCCCTGGACGCCCATCCTCGACCGTGGTCCGGGCTCTCGGTCTCCCTGAGGCCCCACAGGGTGGAGCGGCTTCTCGGAGTGTCCATGGAGGTAGCCGAGATCCGGTCCATCCTCACACCCCTGGGGTTCGAAGTGGAGGGGAACGACGGACCCCTCACCGTTTCGGTTCCAGGATGGCGGAGCTACGATGTACGCCGAGAGGTGGACCTCATCGAGGAGCTGGCTCGCTGCCATGGATATCACCGGTTCCCGGAGAACCTTGGTGCCTTCCGGCCAGGGACGGTTCCGGACGATCCCCTCTTCTTTACGGAGGAGCGGTTGCGGGAGCGCCTGGTGGGGATGGGGTTCTTCGAGCTCCAGACCCCCGCCTTCGCCCCGGAGGAGGAGGGGGATGTGGCCCTTTCCAATCCCATTTCGGCTGAAGAGAGCCATCTACGGTGCTCCCTCTTGCCTGGGCTCCTGCGGCGATTGGAGCGGAACTTCGGGCGAGGCATCCGGGACATCCGGCTTTTCGAGATGGGGACGGTGTTCTCGGCCGGCCAGGATGGAGAGGCCCCCAAGGAGTCCCTCCACCTGGGGTTGGTCGCCACAGGGAGGAGAGAGCCGCCGCACTGGAGTCGCCCCGAGGAAGTGGTGGACCTGTGGGATCTGAAGGGGATCTTCCAGGCGCTTCTGGAGATCGTTTTCCACGGGGGCGGCACGGAGCCTCGGCCTTCCTCCCGGCTGGAGAGCCCGCTCCTGGATCCGGGGATGGGCCTGGAGTGGTCGCGTCCGGACACCGGCGAGGAGGGCTGGGGGGGGCGGGTCCGGTCCCGAGCCGTAGATGCTCCGGCGTGGGCGGATCCCGTCTGGGCCCTGGAGCTAACCCTTCCATCTCGGCCCCAGATCGGGGGGGATGTGACCTTCGAGCCCCTCCCGGCCCATCCGGGAGTGGAGCGCGACCTCGCCCTCCTCCTTCCCAGGGAGCAGGCTGCGGGAGAGGTGGAGGTGCTGATCCGACGTGAAGGGGGCGGGCTCCTGGAGTCGGTTTCCGTCTTTGACGTGTACGAAGGGGAGAAGGTGCCTGCGGGAACCCGGTCCGTGGCCTATCGCCTCGTCTTCCGAGGTCCGGATCGCACGTTGACCGATGAGGAGGTGGATGTGGAGGTGGAGCGACTGGTCCGCCAACTGGAGGATGCGTTCGGTGCCGAGCTCCGGCGGAGCTGAGCCTTCGACAGGCTCCCACGAAGATGCCTGGGCCGACCTGGAAGGGGCGGTGGAGCGGATCCTGCAAGAGCTCCGCGGAACCCGCCAGGAGGTCCAGGAGGCCAAGGCCCGGCTTCGGCGTCTCGAGGAACTCGTGGGTGAAGAGGGAGACGGAGGAGCACTGGTGGATCACCTTCAACGGTTGGAACGTGAAAACGAGGACCTGCGCGGGAGGTTGGCGGAGGGGCGCGAGTTGGTGGACCGGATCTTGGCCCGTGTCCAGTTCCTGGAGGATCGCTCATGACGGACCCCACGCAGAAGACCTCGGTGACGGTGCGGATCGCAGGGGAGGATCATGCCATCCGGTCCAGCGTGAACCCCGAGCACACCCTCCGGTGCGCCCGACTCGTCGAGGAGCGGGTGAAGGAGGTGCAGGAGAAGTCCGGGGTCTCGGATCGCTACCGGGCCATCATCCTGGCTGCCCTCTCCATGGCGGATCGCTACGTCCGTGCGGCGGACGAATTGGAGGCCGTGAAGGCGGGGGGAGCCCACCGAGCCCGTGAGCTGTACGAGCAGATTGAAGCCGAGCTCGACGACACCGCACAACCCTCCTCAAACGTTTCCAGCGGCTGAGGAGTTCCTTCCTCACCCCCCGGATCGGCTTGCGCCGCCAATCCGGCACGCCCTATTCTATCCCCGATTCAGTCTCTCTCTCCCCCCGGTTCCAGAGGGTGGGGAGGCCAGCTCCGCCTACCTACGGGCGCCTTTCGGTGCCCGATTTCGGAGTGCATAGATGGAGACCGCGCTGGCATACGCCCTGGCGGTAGTTCTAGCTCTATCCGTTGGTTTCGGAGGAGCGTGGTGGCTTCTCGAACGCCGCCGTCGGGAACGGGAACGTTCGGATGCGGAGGAGGCGGCTCGAGAGAGCCGTCGAATCCTGGAGCGAGCCGGTGAGGAGGCGGAAGGACTGCGGAAGGAAGCGGTCCTCAAGGGAAAGGAAGAGGCCTTCCAGCTTCGGGAGGAGTGGGAGAAGGAGGAGGCCCGTCGGCGGGAGGAGCTGGAACGGGCGGAGCGCCGGCTCTCGGAGCGATCCGATTCCCTGGACCTGAAGTTCGACCGCCTGAAGGAACGGGATCTGGCCCAGGAGCAGCGGGCCGAGGAGCTTCGGGCTCGGGAAGAGGCCGTTGAGGAGAAGGACCGGGAGCTGGAGGGCCTGGTCCGGCAGGCCCGGGAGAAGCTGGAGTCTTTGGCCAGCCTGACCGCCCGGCAGGCGAAAGATCGGCTGGTGGAGGAAATCACGGATGAGGCCCGGGCAGAGGCGGCCAACACCCTGAGGGAAATCAAGGAAGAGGCGCAGCGCCGGGCGAACCGGGAGGCCAAGACCATCATCTCCCAGGCCATCCAGCGCATGGCTGCGGATGAGACCTCCCAGAGCACCGTCTCGGTGGTTCAGCTTCCCTCCGACGACATGAAGGGCCGGATCATCGGCCGGGAAGGTCGAAACATCCGGGCCTTCGAGCAACTTACCGGAATCGACGTGATAATCGACGATACCCCGGAAGCCGTGGTCCTCTCGGGGTTCGATCCGGTAAGGAGGGAGGTCGCCCGTCTTGCCATGGAAAAGCTGGTGGAGGACGGTCGGATCCATCCGGGGCGGATCGAAGAGATCGTCCAGAAGAGTGAGGGAGAGGTGGAGGAGGGGATGATCGAGGCGGCAGAGCAAGCCCTCTACGATCTGGGAATCCACGACGTTCATCCCGAAATCGTGAAGGTCCTGGGACGGCTTCAGTTCCGCACCTCGTACGGTCAGAACCAGCTTATTCACTCCAAAGAGGTGGCTCGTCTGGCGGGGAATATGGCCCTGGAGATGGGTCTGGACGTGCAGCTCGCCAAGAGGGCGGGCCTCCTGCACGATGTAGGAAAGGGGATGACCCACGAACACGAGGGCACCCATGTGGAACTGGGGTACCGACTCTGCCAGGAACACGGGGAGCCGGACGTAGTTCTCAACGCCATCCGGGCCCATCATGACGAAGAGCCTCACCGCTATCCCGAAACGTTCCTCGTCACCGCGGCGGATGCCATCTCAGGGTCCCGGCCTGGAGCTCGCAGGGAGATGTTCGAGACCTACGTGAAGCGCCTGGAGAGGCTGGAGTCCATCGCCCAGGAGTTCTCCGGAGTGGAGCGCTGCTTCGCCGTCCAGGCCGGCCGGGAGGTCCGGGTGATGGTGGAACCCGATCGGATTTCGGACGAAGAGATGGCTCAGATCTCGGAGAAGGTGGCGCGGAGATTCGAGGAAGAGCTCCAGTACCCGGGCCAGATCAAAGTGGTGGTGATCCGGGAGACCCGAGCCATAGACTTCGCTCGGTAGACCAAGACGTTCCGCCCGGGTCCGCGGGCCCCGGGCCGAAAGGCACACCAGACCAGGAGAGGCGGATGTCCGCCGAAGTGATCTCGGGAACGGAGTTGGCCCGATCCATCCGGGAGGAGATCCGGAGCCGTGTGGCCGAGTTGAAAGAACGTGAGAACCGGGTGCCGGGACTCGCCACGGTTCTGGTGGGGGAGGATCCCGCGAGCCAGACGTACGTGGGGATGAAGAACCGGGCTGCGGAAGAGGCGGGCATCTACTCCCGTCAAATCACCCTTTCTGCGGACACGCCGGAGCCGGAGCTACTGGGGGTGATCGACGGCCTCAACACGGACCCCGAGATCCACGGGATCCTGGTTCAGCTCCCGCTCCCCCCGCAGATCCACGAGCCCCGGATCCTGGAAGCCGTGGACCCGGCGAAGGACGTGGACGGATTTCACCCCGCCAACGTGGGACGCCTGACTTCCGGGGTCGAGGACGTGCTGGCGCCCTGCACCCCCAGGGGGATCGTGGAGATCCTCCTCCGTTCCGGCTGGGATCCGAAAGGCCGGCACGTGGTGGTGGTGGGCCGCTCCAACATCGTGGGGCGTCCCATGGCCTCCCTTCTCCTTCGAAAGGGAACGGGCGGAAATGCCACCGTTACGGTGGCCCATTCCCGCACCCGGGACCTTCCCGCCGTGACGCGTCTGGGCGACATCCTCATCGTGGCCATCGGTCGCGCCGGGTTCGTCACCCGGGAGATGGTCAAGCCGGGAGCCATGGTCGTGGATGTGGGGGTCAACCGAGTAGACGATCCCGAATCGGAGCGGGGCTACCGATTGGTGGGAGATGTGGCCTT
>SKZC01000099.1 GCA_007127575.1 Gemmatimonadota bacterium | reverse complement strand
CGGCAGGGAGCCCCCTCGGTCGTTGGCTCCCCTCGACGTAGCTTGGGCTATGCCTTCGGGTCGCCGCCTACGAGGCCGCTCCCTGGCGCTCCCAACGGTGGCGCCCTGTACTTCTTCAACGACCTTCCAGAGCCTCCATCAGCCCCTCCACGAGTGCCTCCACGTCCGAGGGCTCGTTGTAGAGGTACGGTGACACGCGCACGGCGCTCCCCCTGAGGGAGACCTGCACTCGCCTGGCCTCCAGAGTCCGGCGGGTCTCGTTTCCATCCATTTCCGGGGGGAGGGTGAGTCCCAGGATGTGGGGAGCCCTCCACTCCCTCTCCTCCACACCGAAGCCCCGCTCCGCCAAAGGGCGGGCCATGAGGTCGGTGAGTCCCCGGCAGTGCCGTTCCACCCTCTCCGGGGACCACGCCTCAACCAGCCGCAGGGCTTCCAGAAGCATGGGGACCAGGATGAAGTTGCTTCGCTCCCCCACATCGTACCGAACGGCACCCGGGGCGTACTCGTCCGTGTAGTTCACCAGAGACGCGAAATCCCGGCTCCCGGCCCGGGTGATCCATCCCGCCTCCAGAGGGATTCCCTGATCGAACCGGGCCCCGAAGTATCCTGCCGCCAGGGAGTAGGGGCCGAGAAGCCATTTGTAGCCCGCACAGATGAGGGCGTCGGGCCGGACCCGATCCACCGAGAAGGGGGCGGCCCCCACCCACTGGGTTCCATCCACAACGAAGAGCGCCCCCACCTCCCGGCATCGATGCCCTACCGCCTCCAGATCGAAGCGGGTTCCATCCGTCCAATGCACCGGCGCCATGGCCACCACGGCGGTGTCCTGATCCACCGCCTCCAGAACCCTCTGGGTCCACCCCGCTCCTCGGCCCGGGTGGCCGGCGCTGGGGCCCGGTGAATCCACGATCCGGAGCTCGCCCCCATCGCTGCGAGCCGCCTCCATCCAGGCGTAGACGTTCCCGGGGAACTGGTCCCGGACGACCACCACGTTTCTGCCCTGCAGGGACCCTGCGTTCTTCGCCACCACCGCCACCCCGTAGGAGACGGCGGGAAGGAGAGCCACCCGGTCCGACTCTCCGGAGCCCACCAAGCGTGCGAAGCGAGTCCGGAGCGCGTCGCACTCCTGAAAGAAGTCCTCGCTTCCGATTCGGGAGGGGACACGCTTTCGCCGAATCCCCCGGATCCCCGCCGCCTCCACCGACCGGGGAAGTGGGCTCATGTACGCGCAATTGAGATAGTGGAGACCGGATGGAAGCTGGAAAGCATCTCCCGGGTCGGGGGGCGGCGCCGCCACGGTCAGATCCCCGGAATGAGGGCGAGGAGGAGGGCCACGCCCAACCCGACCCCCAGCATGGCCGCGACGGCATCGGCCTCCGAACGCTCCCGGGCCACAGCGGCGGCCCCAAGTCCCACAAGCCCGTAGGCCCACAGGTTAAACAGGTCCAGAAGCGCCAGAACCCGTGCGAGGTAGCCGGCCTCGACGAAAAAGAAGAGGGTGGCCAGCGTGACGGAGTAGTGGGGGTCCCCTGTGGAGATCTTCGCTGGAAGCGTCACTACGGCCCCCATGGCGGGAATCAGAAAGGCGTGGGCGGTTACGGCCAGGTACTGCCGAAAGCGCCCGTTGTCCCCCAGCACCACCGAAAAGAGGAGCGTCGCCAGGCCGGCGAAACCGACCGTCAGCAGAATCCAGAAGACGAAGCCGCCCAGGGAACCGCTGAGCCACGCCAGACGAGCCAGGGTCTCCGGGTCCGCGGGAAGCTCCTCCCCCACCCGGTCCGCCTCGGCCCGGATGGCGCCTTCGTACAGCTCCACCGGCAGGAACAGGCTGCTCCCACCCACCAGCACCGCCCCCAGGAGGACGGCGCCTACATAGCGGGGCCGCTCCCGAAGGCCGCGAAAAAGGGTTCCCGGGGCCACCACCACCTGGACGCACCGCCGGAGAATGGACCCGGACGACGCCGGGTGCTCCCCCCTCTCCTGCCCGGGCTGGTTCTCCAATTCCACCCCCATGAACCACGGAACACCCAAGAGTCCCCCCCCACCTTCTCACCTCCTGCGCTGGATGGCAACGACCCGGGGGACGGCCTGGGAGCCGGTTCGAAGAAATGAGGCCAGCCGCGTGGGGAACACCACGGGACTTGGCCGGGCCCGGCGGAGCGGGTTATCGTCAGACACCGTCGGCAGAAGCTGCGAACCTCTCACCCGGAGCGACTCAGGATGAGCTTTCGGACGAATCCGGACAGGATTCTGGATCACATCGACCGGGAACGGAACCGGGATGACGCGGGAGCACACTTCTCCCGAGACGCGTCGGCCCGCAAGCTGGATACGGAGCTGCCCCCCTCCGAGGCCACGACCACGGAACGGCTCCGCCGACTCTTCAAGCTGGTGGAAAAGGCCTACACGGAAGCCGCCCAAAGCGGTGAGATCCGCCGGTTGGCGGCCCGCTTTCAGACCATAGGCGACATCTCCAACCATCATGCCCGGGGGGATGTCTCCGTTTCCATACAGTTCCTGGACCACGACCACGCTGACGAGGTGGGGATGTCTCCTTTCGAGATCCTCCCGGAACACCTGGATGAGGCCAAGAAGGAGACGCGAACCAGCCGGGCCGACGTGAACGCCATGAAGGTCCTCCGCGGCCAGCTTCGCAATGGCGTGATGGCCGCGTACAAGAAGATCGAGCCCCGGCTGAGAGACGCCGTCCGGGACCGAGCGGACATGGGCCATGTGGCCGCGCAGGTGACGATGGACCTCCGTCCCGGCGGCTGAGCCTCAGCGGCCATGTCTCCGTCCTGCGGCACCCGGCCCGCCAGGGGGAACGCCGTGAAGCCCGACCTCCGTCCTGGCGTAGAGGGCACCCGGTCCCGGCTCCCCACGGTGGCCGCCCTAAGCCCGCGCATGTGGTGGGCTTTTCTACTCCCTCCTCTCCTCGCCCTCAGCGCACAGACCCTTCAGTCCTCCCAGTCCCACCAATCCGCCACCTTTGCGGTGGTGGGCGGCACGGTGGTGGACGGGACCGGGAGGGAGCCCATAGAGGAAGGGCACGTCGTCATGGACGGGGATCGACTCACCTGCGTGGGAACTCCGGAGGAGTGCCCCTTGCCCGACGGCACGGAGACCCTGGACGCCCAGGGACGGTGGGTGGTGCCGGGGCTAGTGGACGCCCACGTCCACTTCTCCCAGTCGGGTTGGGTGGATGGACGGCCGGATGCCCTGGACCTCAGAGAGGAGCACCCCTACCCCGAGGTGGTAGCAGAGCTCAGGTCCGCCCCGGAGCGGTTCTTCCGCACCTATCTCTGCTCCGGGGTCACGGCGGTCTTCGATGTGGGCGGCTATCCCTGGACCTTCGATCTTCGAGACGCCCCCCAGCCGAGACCCGACCTGGCGGTAGCCGGCCCCCTCCTCTCCACCCGCGACCACTGGGTGAACCTCCCGGCGGAACGCCAGTTCGTCCACATCTCGGATGAAGGGGCGGTGGAGGAAGCCGTCGCGTATCTGAGCAGTCGAGGATCCGACGCGGTGAAGGTGTGGTACCTGGCGGAGCCCGGCTCTGCGGACGAAGAGAGGTTCCTGCCCCTCCTTCAGCGGGCCGGCGAGCTGGCGGAGGCCCGGGGGATCCCCCTCATCGTCCACGCCACCGCTCTGGAGACGGCGAAAGATGCAATCCGGGCGGGGGCTCACCTCCTGGTACACTCCGTGGGGGACCAGGAGGTGGACACCGAGTTCCTGGAGCTGGCCCTGGCAGCGGGGACGATCTACAACCCCACCCTCGTCGTCCACGAGGGTTACCACGAGATCCGAGCACGCCACTTTCGAGACACCCGCTACCCCCTGGATTGCGTGGATTCGGTCACGTTCGCCAAAGCCCGGTCCACGCAGGAGATTCCAGGGGGGCTGGAACCCGAGGACGTGGCGGCGTCCGCACGGGATCTGGAACGGCAGAGCCGCCTACTGGCGGAAAACCTGCTTCGGGTTCACGAGGCGGGGATCCCCGTGGCCATGGGAACAGACGCCGGGAACCCCCTGACCCTCCACGGCCCTTCCGTCCATCACGAGATGGAGGCCATGGTGGATGCGGGCATGACGCCCATGGAGGTCCTGGTGGCGTCTACTCGGAATGGAGCCAGGGCCATGGGACGGGAAGACGTCCTGGGGACATTGGAAGCGGGAAAGCGCGCCCATCTCCTCGTCCTGGACTCGGACCCCACGGAGTCGGTGGCTGCGTTCCGGGACATGAGCCATCTGGTGGTGGGAGGCCGGCTTCACACCCCGGCGGAATTCCTCCCCGTCGACAGCCCTTGATCGTCCCGTGCCCGGCCGTCGAAGCCGCCGCCAACCGGACCCCAAGGTCTTCCTCCTCGTGCTCTTTCTGCTTTTGGCACTGGGGGTGGCGGCGGACCTGGTGCGGACCGACTCCTGGATCCGGTCCGTCACGGCCCCCGCCGGGACGGTG
>SKZC01000113.1 GCA_007127575.1 Gemmatimonadota bacterium | reverse complement strand
TGGGACGCCGCCTTGATCCTCCAGGCTCTGGCCGGCCCCGACGAGTCGGATCCTCGCACCCTGGGGCTCCCGCCGCCGGCGGACTACGTCCGCGCTGCGGTGCCGGTGGAGCGGAACGGCAACCCCGCCCTCCGATGGCCCACCACCATCGGCGTCCTCCCCGGATACCTGGACGACCCGGAGGAGGACGAGGAGGAGGACGAGGGGACCCGGGGGCGCCGACGAGCCGAACTGGAAGCCCGTCGCCAAATGCTCCAGACCTTCGAGGAGATGGGGGCGCACCTGGTGGAGTTGGATCTGCCCGAGGATTGGGACGTGCTCTCGGGTCGCACCTTCAACAACGTCCGGCTTCCGGAGCGGTCCGAGCCCTTCCTGGAGGTCCTGCGAGAGGACGTGCGGAAGTTCGGCGTCTCTCTGGCCCCGTGGATCAACGGGCTCCTCCTGGACGGGGTGGAATATGCCCGGGGTCAGCGATCCAAGCTCCTCCTCCTGGAGCGGGTGCTGGACGATCTCTTCGGCCACTGTGATGTGGTGGTGCAGACGGATGCCTATCGGTTCGACATCCTTGGGCTTCCCCTCATCAACTTCCCCATCGGCTTCGAAGAGGAGAGTACGGGCCACCCGAGGCCGTTGGGGGCCATGTTCGGTGGGAAGCCCTTCGCCGAGGATCGGCTCCTCTCCTTGGCCGGAGCCTACCAGGCGATTACGGACTGGCATCGACGGATTCCCGCCGACCCCACGGAGCTGTCGAGGTCCAGCCGTGGAGGCCGTCCTCGTCTGGGTCGAAACGAAGGAAAGGGTCGAACGGATCTGCGCGAGGTGATGGAGGTGGGAGAGTGAGGGACGACGGGACGGGCCGCCGACGGGGCGGACGAGACGGTCACGACGACGAGCTGGGGCGGAGGGTCTTTCTCTCCCGGTTGGCGGGCATCACGGTGGCCGGATCCGTGGGAGCCATGTGGCACCCCGTTTCCGCGGCGGCGGAACGGCCTCCGCATTCGGGGTCGGTCCCGGGTGGGGCCTCGGCGAGCGCGCCCACGCGGTGGAGTGTGCGGACCTCCAGCCCCCGGAGTCGGCCCGGGCCCGGGATTCGTCCGGGGCCCCGAACACCCCTCCCGGACCCCGCACCCCTTCGGCAGCGGGAGCCCGAGACACTCTCCGTGGCGGAGGCGGCGTCCCTGATCCGTTCCGGCGACCTCTCTCCCGTGGAGCTGGTAGAGGCCTGTCTGCGGAGGGTCGAGCGGTACGACGGGATCTACGTGGCCTTCAACCTGGTCTTGCCCGACGAGGCGCTGGCCCGAGCCGAACGTCTCGGGCGCGGCCCGTGGAGAGGCCCCCTCCACGGGATCCCCCTGGCCATTAAGGACAACTTTTACACGGCTGGGATCACCACTACGGCGAACTCCCACATCTTCGAGTCCTTCGTGCCCGATTTCGACGCCACCGCCGTGGCGTGGCTAAAGGAAGACGGTGCCATCGCTCTGGGGAAGACCCAGATGGGGCCCCTGGCCACCTCCCGGGCCACGACTCCCGACGGCGAGTGGACGACGGTGAACGCGTGGGCGCCCCACGATCCCAGCATCCAACCCGGCGGCTCCTCCAGCGGGTCCGCCACGTCGGTGGCCGCGGGGATGTCCCTCTCGTCCATCGGTACCCAGACCGGGGGCTCGGTGGTGCGGCCCGCGTTGGAGCAGGGTCTCACGGGTCTCAAGCCCACCATGGGTCGCGTTTCCGTCTACGGGGTCATCCCCCTGACCTATACCCGAGATCACCCGGGGCCCATTGCACGGGATGCCCACGATGCGGCGATCCTCCTGCAGTCCATGGCCGGCCCCGACCCCATGGATCCTCGGACTCAGGGCCTCCCTCCGGTGCCGGACTACCTGGCGGCATCTCAGCCGGACCGGAGCTCGGGTGGACCCAGAGCGAGTCGGCCGTTGCGAGTGGGGGTCCTTCCGGGGTACCTGGACGCCGAGGCCCTAGGACCCTCCCGGTCCCAGGTGGAGGAAGAGGGTCTCACGGCGGAGGAACGGCAGGCGGCGGAGCGAGATCGTCGGCTGGCCCAGGAGGTGGTGCAGGCTCGCCGCCGGATGCTGGCCACACTGGAGGAGGTGGGGCTTCGTGTGGTGGAGGTTCCCTTCCCGGATGACTGGGAGGTCCTCTCCGGCCGGGCCTACAACGAAGTTCGTCGGCCCGAGCGGTCCGAGCCCTTCCTGGAGGTTCTTCGAGACGACGTTCGGAAGTTCGGAGTCTCCCTCTCCTCCTGGATCAACGGCCTCCTCCTCACCGCTCCCGAGTATGTCCGAGGACAGCGCGCCAAGCTGTTGTTGGCCTCCAGGATTGTGGATGACGTCTTCCAGCGGTGCGACGTGGTGGTCCAGACCGACGCGTACCGGTTCGACATCGTGGGCCTTCCCCAGGTGGCCTTCCCCATAGGGTTCGAAACGGTTCGCTCGGCTCACCCACTTCCCATCGGTGCGCTCCTGGGTGGGAAGCCATACCGGGAAGATGATCTCCTGGCGGTGGCTGCCGCCTTTCAGGCCGTTACGGACCATCACCGCATGCGACCGGCTCTTCCCGAGGATTTCCCGGCGGCGGAGGGGCTACGGCGTGATCTGGAACGGGACGGTGCGAGGTTGGGGCCGCGGCGTCGGCCCGGTGCGGTCCGGGGACGGTCCGACGTTCGGGAGGTGGCGGAGTTCGGCGAGTAGGAGAGCGCACTCGCGCGTGCGGCCTCGCGGCTGTATACGTACGGAGTGGATCGTCCGCAGGGCGTCCCCGAAGGCTTTCGGGGTCGGCCCTGTCTCTTCACCCCTGCCCAAGGGCCACCCATGGACCTCCTCTCGCTTCCCATCCGTCGTCGTTCGCTTCAGCGCGGGCCAGACCTGGCGCCACCTCGATTTGCCATTGGCACACCCATTTTGGGCGCCGTAGCGGTAGCTCTCGCCGTCCTCCTACCGGCCACCCTCGTGGCTCAGTCGGAGGCCACCCCCCCGGCGGAGGCGTCCTCCTTCGCTCAGCTCCAGGGGGCTTCCGGGCAGGGGGTCGGATCCGACCCGGGCCAGCAGGCCCGAGACCGGGCTCTGGCCCTGGAGGATTACTACAGGGTGCGAAGTGTGGGCTCAGTGGGGATCTCTCCCGACGGCGTCTGGGCGGCGTACGCGGTTTCCACCCCGGTGGAGGAGACGAACGAGAGCGATGTGGAGAGCTGGATCGTCCGCACCGACGGCAGCTCGGGCCCGGTGCAGGTGACCCACTACGGAGGGGAGGTGTCCAACCCGACGTGGTTGGACGACGGCCGTCTCCTGATCACCGTGGGAGAGGAGACCTGGGCTCTCACGCCAGGCGAACCACCGGGGGAAGCGGAGCGCTATGACGGGCCTGAAGGAATGCTCAGTCCCGACGGCCGCTGGCGGGCCCACACTCGCGAGGTCCCCGTGAGCCCCCGGTCCCAACCCCCCATGACGGATTTCGAGCGCCGACACGAGGAGCGTTTCGAAGGGGAGGCCTTCGACTGGTACCCCTTCAAGAGCGACGGTCGAGACTTCCCCCTCCCGGACCCGGGGGAAGAGAGCCACCTGGAGATCTTCCTTGAGGAGGAGGGAGCGGATGAGGATCCACTTCGGCTGACCGAGCTGGAGCTTCGGGTGTCCGGGGTGCGCTGGTCGCCGGAGAGCGACGCCCTCCTCTTCAGCGTGAACGAGCTGGCTCGGGACGAGCTCCACTACGGAAGCTCCGACCTCTTCCTGGTTTCCGTGGGCGGAGAGCTGACTCGGCTCACCGAAGACGGATACAACTACTCAGGGGCGGAATTTTCCCCTGATGGAAGCTCCATCGCCTACGTCCGGTCGTTCGGCACGGATTTCATCATCGAGCGGGGCCTGGATCATGGAGGGCCGCGAGACCTGTATATCCATCCCCTGGACGGGGGTACGCCGGTGAACCTCACCCCCGACTGGGATCTGGATGCCGGAAACCCCCAGTGGTCTCCGGACGGACGATACCTCTACTTCACCACCGGGATCGGCGGAGCGACCCACCTCTTCCGGGTATCCGCCGATGGCGGGGAAGTGGAGCAAGTCACCGAAGGGGAGCGACGCATCCAGAATCTGGACATCGATCCCGGGTTCCAGCGCATGACCTACACGGTGGGTGAGTTCGACCGTCCGGCCGACGTCTGGTCTGCGGACATCGACGGGGAGAACGAGCGCCGGCTGACGGATCTACATTCCGACTTCCTGGCGGAGGTGGAGCTGGCCAGTCACCCGTCCGAAGCGGTGCACTGGAACAGCTATGATGGAACGCCGGTGGAGGGCTTCCTCCTCTTCCCTCACGGATACGACCCGGAAGGGGGCCCGTATCCCCTCATCGTTGTGAACCACGGTGGGCCCCACTCGGCCTCGGGCTACTCGTTCAATTTCAAGAACCGGCTCTTTGCCGCCAACGGATACTTCGTCTTCC
>SKZC01000185.1 GCA_007127575.1 Gemmatimonadota bacterium | reverse complement strand
GCGCCGCTGGCCCGCGGGCGGCCCGCTGAAGAGCGGCTCCCGGAGGCGGCACCGCTGGACGCCCTCCCCGTCCTGGTGGTGGACGACCACGACACGAACCGCCGGATCCTGGGCGAGACCCTTTCCACGTGGGGGATGGAGCCCACCTTGTGTTCCACGGCGGAGGAGGCGGAAGGGGCCCTCCGCCGGGCCGCCGGCTCCGGCTCCCCCTACGCCCTCCTCATCACCGACCTGATGATGCCCGAGGTGGACGGGCTCGGGCTGGCCGAGGGGGTACGGCGGGCGCCGGACATCCCGGAGCTCCCCATCCTCCTCCTCTCGTCCGCCGGACGGATCGTGGACGAGGAGCGCGAAGCCGCGTGCGGCATCTCCCGCACCCTCATGAAGCCGGTGAAGCAGTCCCAGCTCCTGGACGCCATCATGCAGGTGATGGCCCAGGGGGCCGCTCCGGATCCAACCACGGCGACGGAGGCGAAGGCGGAGGAAGAGGAGCCGGCCCCCCCCCCGTCGCCGGCGGTTCCCCTCCGGATCCTGGTGGCCGAGGACAGCCCGGTGAACCAGAAGGTGGCCCTTCGCCTCCTGGAGCGGAGGGGCCACGAGGTGACGGTGGTGGAGAACGGCCGGGAAGCCGTGGCGGCCCTGGACGGGAACTTCTTCGAGCTCGTGCTCATGGACGTCCAGATGCCCGAAATGGACGGGATCCAGGCCACTCGGGCCATCCGGACCCGGGAGGAGGAGACCGGGGCCCACGTCCCCATCGTGGCCATGACCGCCGGTGCCCTGGACGAGGACCGGAAACGCTGCCTCGCAGCGGGGATGGACGCCTTCCTCTCCAAGCCCGTCCGGTCCGAAGAGCTCTACCGGGTCATCGAGGAGGCGGCGGCCGCCGGCACCCCCCAAGGACAGGAGGCTGAAACCATGCAGGAGAGCACGCCCTCCCCCGACTCCGGCTTCTCCGCCTTCGATCCCGAAGCCGCCCTCCGTCAGGTGGAGGGGGACGAGGAGATCCTCCGGGAGCTGGCCGAGACCTTCCTGGAACAGGAGCCTAGCCTCATGGAGACGATCCGGGAATCTGCCCGAGCCGGGGAAGCCCGGGACCTTCGGCGGGCCGCCCACACCCTGAAGGGGTCAGCCGCCGTGTTCTCGGCCTCACCGGTGGTGGAGGCGGCCCTCCAGTTGGAGGCTCTGGCCCGGGAGGAGGGTTTGGGCGACGCGCCCTCCGCCGTCCAGGAGCTGGAGCCGCTGGTCCAGGGCCTGGTTGGGGAGCTTCGGCGCTTCCTGGGGAAACGGTAGGCTGGCGAGCGAGGTGCGCCCCGGCGCCGTCACAGGAGTAGGCACGCTTGATGGATCAGTTTCTCGAAAGCATCCAGTGCGGGTCGGCCACCTGGAGCCAACACTGGCGAGAGAAGCCCTCCACCCTTACGGCTTTGCCGGTCCGCTCGAGTAGGGACCACCCCTCGCCTCGGAAGGCGACCCCGATCCGGACCGGCTCGATGCCGTGCCGGAGCAGGTATGCCCTGATCCTTTGCACACGCCGTAGGCCGAGCGCCATACCGGAAGCTCTGGAGCCTGGCTGACTCGCGAACCCGCCGATTACGATCCGCATGCCCGGGTGAGTCCGGAGTAGCGCCACCTTATCCTGGAGGACGGCTCGGGATCCACCATCGAGGTCGGACGAGTGGCCCTGAAAGAGGATCTTTTCTTTCACGGTCGTGGGTGACCCAACTGAGCGAGCCGGGTATAGCGTGTGGAGGAGCCGGTCCAGAACCCGGCAACTGCCCTCGGCTTCCCGCAGAAGCCATCGGTGGAGGGCCGTGCGGGACGACGACGGTGCGTCACTCATCCGGTTCTTCATGGGGTGCCTCCAGATTGCGTCCCCGCACGTGAGCCCAGACTCCTGCGACCGTGTAATGTGGGACTGGAGGGTTCTGGCGAATATCGATCAAACGGATGAAATCCGCGGGTGGTCAGAACGAGGCACCACTCCCTGAGACATCCCCCGAAAGACGTAATCCCTCGGGGCCATCAGATCTTCGGGCTCCGGGGCTCCACCACCACCTGGTGCCGCTCCCCGTCGTCGATGAGCGGGACCGCCCCGTCCTCCAGCGCTCTGCCATCGAGGCTCACCGCCGCACCCGCGACGCGGACTTCACCCGGGGCGTGCACGGTGATCTGGTAGAGGGCCTTTCCGAAGCGGTATTCGATGGAGAACCCGGGCCACCCTTCCGGGACGCACGGCTCGATGCGGAGCGTGTCGCCCACCTTGTTGAAGCCGAGGATCGCTTCCAACCCCACTCGGTACATCCAGCTTGCCGAGCCCGTATACCACGTCCATCCCCCCCGGCCCAACTGTCCCGTCGCCGTGTACACGTCGGCCGCCACCACGTACGGCTCCACCTTGTAGCGTGCGACTCCCTCCGGCGTATCGGTGTGGGTGAGGGGATTCAGCATCTGGTAGAGGTCGAACGCCCGATCCCCATCGCCTCGGAGGGCGGTGGCCAGGACGGCCCAAAGCGCGGCGTGCGTGTACTGGGCACCGTTTTCCCGAACACCTGGGAGGTACCCTTTGATATATCCCGGATCGTGGGAGGTCCGGTCGAATGGTGGGGTGAGCAACAGGAGGAGACGGGCGTCGGAGTGGACCAGATGCTCTTCGAATGCGCGCATGGCCTGAGCCTGGCGCTGAGGAGAGCCGGCACCCGAGATGACGCTCCAGCTCTGTGCGATGGAGTCGATGCGGCACTCCTCGCTCGTGCTCGACCCGAGAGGGGTTCCGTCGTCGAAGTACGCACGGCGATACCAGTCGCCGTCCCACCCGTGCGCTTCCACCGCCTCCGCATAGCCGTCGGCACGCGTGCGCAGGTCGTTCGCCACGGCCTCGTCGCCCCGCTCCTCCGCGTGCTCGGCGAAGCTCCGCAGGGTAGAGGTGAGGAACCATCCCAACCAAACGCTCTCTCCCCTCCCCTCGATCCCCACCCGGTTCATCCCGTCGTTCCAGTCTCCGCTGCCCATGAGGGGGAGGCCGTGCACTCCCGCGGTGCACCCCTTTCGCAACGCGCGCAAACAGTGCTCGTAGACGCTGGCGTGCTCGTCCGTGGTCTGGGGGAGGTCGTACACCTCGTCCTCGTCCGGCTCCAACGTGCGCATGGCGAGGAAGGGGGCGAACTCATCGAGCACGGACTCGTCCCCGGTGACGCGCACGTACCGGTCCACCACGTAGGGAAGCCAGATCAGGTCGTCGGAGAAGCGGGTGCGGACGCCTCTCCCGCTCTGCGGGTGCCACCAGTGCTGCACGTCCCCTTCCCGGAACTGCCGGGCCGCCGCCCGCACGATGTGCTCCCGCGCCAACTCGGGCTCCGCGTAGAGGAAGGCCAGCACGTCTTGCAACTGGTCGCGGAAGCCGTAGGCGCCGCTGCTCTGATACAGGGCGGAGCGGGCCCACATACGACAGGAGAGGGCCTGGTAGAGGGTCCAGTGGTTGACCATGGCATCGAACGACGGCTCCGGCGTCCGGACCCGAACCACTGAAAGGCGTTCGGTCCAGGCCTGGATGCTGTCCGCGCTCGAAGCCCTGGCCGCATCCGGTCCGCGGAACCGGGTCAGAGCCCATCGCGCGTCAGCGGCACTCTCGGCACCGCCCAGAATCATGCCCACCTCCCGGCTCTCGCCGGGAGCCAGCTCGACCACGCACTGGAGCGCGGCGCAGGGGTCGACGACGACGTCCGTAGTCCCCGAAAGTGTGCCCGAGCGCAGGGCAGCGGGATCCTCCACGCTTCCGTTCCGGCCCAGGAACTCCCGCCGGTCCACCGTGTGCCCCGTCACCGGCTCGGTCAGCGCACAGAACGCGACCCAGTGGGCGAACTCGGGACCGAAGGGGTTCTCGGCGAGAACCGCCTGGAACTCCGAGTGGTAGCTCGTCCGCACTTGATGCTGGGTGTGTTCGCGCTGCACGCCGAGGGTCCATTCGACATACGCGGTCAGGATGATCTTGCGCCGGCGCGTGTCCCGGTTCGTGATGCGGAGCAGGGACAGCTTCGTCGCCTCGCCGTCCGCCATGGCCAGGGTGAGGTGGGTCTCGATCCCCTCCCGTTCGCTCTCGAAGACGGAGTTGCCGGCTCCGTGTCGCACGGTGTAGGGCGTGTCACCACCGGCCGGTGCCGGGGTGGCGCTCCACAGGGCACCGCTTTCCTCATCCTGCAGGTAGAGCACCTCGGACGCGGGATCGCTCACCGGGTCGTTATGCCAGGGAGTGAGCCGGAAGAAGTAGCTGTTTCCGGCCCAGGTGAAGCCTGTGCCGCGTTCGCTCACCACAAACCCACCGAGGGGATTGGCCACCACGTTCGCCCAGGGCGCCGGGGGCACGAGGCCGTCCCGCACGCGGATCTGATACTCGCCGGCGGCGTTCAGCCCCCCGAGTCCATTATCCAACAGGAGTTCGGACTCCTCCCACGCTCCCTCAGGG
>SKZC01000084.1 GCA_007127575.1 Gemmatimonadota bacterium | reverse complement strand
TGACTGCGATCCGTTGGATCTCCATCTTCCCCCTTCCCTGGTTGTCGCCGAAATCGAATCGGCCCCATCCGCGATGGTCGCGGATGGGGCCGTGGCCCTCGCAGTCAGGCGGCGCGCTCTACCGAGAGCGCCACCGCATTGCCCCCGCCCAGACAGAGGGTGGCCAGCCCCGTCTCCTGGTCCCGGTCCTCCATGGCGGCCAGGAGGGTCACCAGGATCCGGGCTCCCGAGGCCCCGATGGGATGGCCCAGAGCCACCGCCCCCCCATGCACGTTCACCCGGTCCAGTTCCATCCCCAGCCCCTTGATATCCGCCAGCGCCTGAACGGCGAAGGCCTCGTTGAGCTCCACCAGACCCCAATCTCGTATCTCCTTGCCTTCCTGTTTCATGAGACGCTTCACCGCCTCCACGGGGGCGAAGAAGAGGTCCTGGGGCTCGGTCCCTCCAGCGGCATAGCCCGTGATGGTGGCTCGTGGGGTGAGCCCGTGGGCCCGAGCATACTCCAGAGACGCCACCACCAGGGCAGCGCCTCCGTCGTTGAGCCCGGGGGCGTTTCCGGGAGTCACCACCAGCTCCTCCACATCGTCCGGGGCGTCTCCCCCGAAGACGGGTCGCAGCTTCCCCAGCGCCTCCAGAGAGGTGTCGGCCCGAGGGGATTCATCCCTGTTCACCACGGTGCTTCCCCGCCGGCCCTGGATCTCCACCGGCACGATCTCCTGGTCGAACTTCCCTCCCTCCATGGCCGCCACCGCGTTCCGGTGGGACCGCAGGGAAAACTCGTCCGCCTCCTCCCGGCTAATCCCGGCCTTGTGCGCCGTATACTCCGCGTGGCCTCCCATGTGGCACTGCCCAAAGGAGCACCAGAGACCGTCGTGGATCAGGCCATCCAGCACGGTCTGGTTTCCGAACTTCACCCCTTGTCGATGGTTTCGAAGGTAGTGCGGGGCATTGGACATGGACTCCATGCCCCCGGCTACCACGAGCCGGGCGTCCCCGGCCCGGATGGCCTGCGCCGCCAGCATCACCGCCTTGAGGCCCGATCCGCAAACCTTGTTCACCGTGACCGCCGGCACAGCGGCCGGGACGCCGCCTCCGATGGCGGCCTGCCGGGCCGGGGCCTGCCCCGCCCCGGCGGAGAGGACGTTCCCCATGATCACTTCGTCCACCTCTCCCGCGTCCACTCCGGCCCGCTCCAAAGCGGCCCGGACGGACCGGGCGCCCAACTCAGGGGCCGGAAGGGGACTCAACCCGCCCAGGAAGCGGCCCACGGGGGTTCGGGCTCCACTCAGGAGGACGGGTGTCCTTGCCTCGTCGCTCATATCGTCTTCCCCACTCCGATTCGTTTTGGTCTTCGGAAACGGGGGGCGTGCCCCCCCTGCGCCCCCGGGGACGCGGGGAAAAGATAGGGAAAAGCAGTCGAGAGGTCACCCGGGGGTAAGCGCCTCCGCTACTCAGCGCCGGAAGTGGTGACGGCGGGACCCTCTCCGCCCCCCGCCCCGGGCCAGGGCCAGGAGGGACTCCACGTCCCGGACACCTTTCAACGCCGCCCGGTCCAGAAGCTGGAGGAGCACCCGGGCCGTGGCGTAGGCATCCCCTCCCGCCCGGTGGCGGCCGTCCACCGGAATTCCCAGGTGGGAGGTCACCTGGTCCAGGTGATACCGGCCCAGTCGAGGGATCAGCGACCGAGCCAGGCGAACCGTGCAGAGGGGTACCATCTCCGGCACGTCCCCCAGCGCCTGCGCCAGCTCCGCCTCCAGAAAGCCCCGGTCGAATGGTGCGTTGTGAGCCACGAAAATCCGTCCCTGAAGGAAGCGGTACACCTCCTCCGCTACCACATCGAAGTACGGAGCGCGGGCCACCATCTCGTCGGTGATTCCGGTGAGGCTCTGGATCCCCGATGGAACCCTCCGCCCCGGATTCACCAGGGTCTCGAAACGATCCGAGACCACCCCGTCCTTCACCAGTACCACCGCCACCTCGGTGATCCGGTGTCCCCGGCGGTAGGAAGAACCGGTGGTCTCCACGTCCACCACCGCGAACTCGGTGCGCCGGAGGTCCTCGCTCCACTTCCCGCCAGGGTCCGCCAGCGCCCAGCGGCCGTCCGCTTTCTTCCGGAATCGAGGGTCGCCCTCCAGGAGGGTCTCCACCATCCGAGCCGCTACGGTCTCGGGACCCTTCAGCCTCAGAACCCTGGAGGCCAACTCCCCGGAGTCCAGGGGGCCCTGGGAGAGGGCCCGAGCCGCACGCTCGGAGAGCGAGGAGCCGGCGGATGCGGGCGTCGTCCGGATCGGGTCAGCGTCCACGAGCCCCACGGGCTAGCGCGAAGGAGAGCGCCTCCAGCTCCAACGCCATGTTCACGTCGTTCACCACCACCCCCGGGGGAACCCTGAGCCGAACCGGGGCGAAGTTGAGGATGGCCCGGATTCCGGCGTCCACCACCCGGTCCACCACCTCCTGTACCACCTCCCCCGGGACGGTGAGGATGGCAATCTCCGCTCGCACCTCCCGAAGCACCGACTCCAACCCCTCCACGTCCCGGATGACGATCCCTCCCCACTCCTTCCCAACCTTTTCCGGGTCCTGATCCAGCACCGTCACAATCCGAAACCCCCGATCCCGAAAGTTGGGATACTCGAAGAGAGCCGCCCCCATCCGCCCGGCACCCACCAGCGCCACACGCCAACTCCGGGACAGCCCCAGGATCCGGCGGAGCTCACCGGCGAGGTGAGGGACTCCGTACCCCAGACCCCGCTTTCCAAAGGATCCGAAGTGGGAGAGGTCCTTTCGGACCTGCGCCGCGGTGGTTCCTCCACGGCTGGCCAGCTCCTGGGACGATACCGTGGCTACCCCCGCTCGCTCCAACTCCTCCAAAGAGCGGAGGTAAAGGGAGAGGCGCCGCACCGTGGTCTCGGAGATCTTTCGAGGGTCTGGGGCCACGATTTCGAAGGGGCGTGGGAGGGAGGGAAACCAGCCCCCGGATGGACCCTACCCCGGAAGCCAGGGGATTGTGAAAACGTTCACAAAAAGTAGAAACCGTGGACCCGGCCCGTCAACGATCGGGGTCCTGGGGGGAAGCGTTCCACACCGGAGATCGGCTCAGTCGGACGAAGGCCTCCGGCGAGAGGGACTCGGGCCGGTCCGTGGGAGGGATTCCTTCCTCGCAGAGGAGGGCCTCCACATCCGCCGGGGGCAAGCTCAGCTCCGGATGGTCCCGGAGGATCTTTCGGAGCTGCTTTCGACGCCATTGGAACACGGCCCGTACGAGTCGCCGGAGCTCCGCCTCCTCCGACGGGTCCAAGGGGGAAGGACGCCTGGGCGTAATCCGCAGGACGGTGGAGTCCACCTTGGGTCGAGGGCGAAATGCCCCTCGCGGGACCTCCAGGACCCGCTCCACCTTGGCCACGCTTCGGACTCCGACGCTGAGCGCCCCGTAGGTCTTCCCACCGGGGGGAGCCACCACCCGCTCCGCCACCTCCCGCTGGACCATGACCAGGATCCGCTGAGGTCGAGGTGGAGCCAGGAGGTGGAAGAGGAGTGGAGCGGTGATGTTGTAGGGGATGTTCCCCACCACGTGGAGGCTCGTGGGATCCCGGCTCAGCTCCGAGAGGGGCAGCGCCAGGATGTCACCGTGAACCACCGTGACGCTGGAGTCCCCGGAAAACCGCTCCTCCCAGTGACGCGCCAGAACGTCGTCCAGCTCCACCAGGGTGAGCCGGAGCCCCAGCTCGGTGAGATGCCGGGTGAGGGCGCCCCTACCGGGACCCACCTCCACCACCTCGTCCCCTTCCCGAAGCTCCGCCGCCTCCACGATCCGGCGTTGGATGTTCGGATCCACCAGAAAGTTCTGTCCCAGGGACCGTTTGGGGGGGAGACGCTTGGGGTCCATGGGGGTTCGATCGGACCGGGGGTGGAGCTCAGACCCGCAGGACGATAGCGGTCCGGTCGTCCCCGTCGCCGGTCCCGCCGCGCCCCCGGGGAGCTGAAGGCTCTCCCAGGGCGAAGAGGCGCTGCACGATCTCCTCGGGGGGGGCGTCCCGGTGGGTCACCGCCGTCTCCACCACCCGGCGTTCCCCTTCCCGTCGGTCCCCCGACGAGCGCCCCTCGAAAAGACCGTCGGTGAAGAGGAGAAGGAGGTCGGATCCCACGTCCCAGGTGACGCGCCGCTGCTGGTACCCCCCCGGGGCAGCGATGCCGATAGGCGGATCCATGGCCGGGAGCCGCTCCTGACTCCCGTCTCCGCGGATGTGGAAGGCGTGGGGATGGCCGGCGTTGGCATAGATCAGGTTCCCGTCCCGGGGGTCCACCACACCGTAGAAGAGGGTGAGGTACATCTCGGTGCTCTCCAGCTCGTCCCGGAGAGCCTCGTCCATGGCGCTCAGGACCCGGTCCGGGGTCCCCACTTCCGAGGCGTAGATGGTGGCGGCGCTCATCCCCAGGGCCATGATGAGGGCCGCCGGGAACC
>SKZC01000220.1 GCA_007127575.1 Gemmatimonadota bacterium | reverse complement strand
CGCCGCTCCAGGTAGGCGCGACGACGAGGCATAGCAGCGCTACGTCGAGGAGGAGCAACGACGCTGGAGCGGATGCGGCGGCGCTCGAATGTACGCGGACTTCCGCAACGAGGTACTAGGGAGCCAAGGGCGGAATACCGCGGATAGGCTGCTCCGGGTGTGCGGGCTCGAGCAGGACCTCTGGCCGCTGGCGCAGGTGCAAGCGGGGGTGGCGGAATGACCCGTTCCAGTATGGTACGGGCCGCTTTGTGGTGCGATGGTGGAGGTCGTCCGAATGCGGTCGGCCGACTGCGCTTCGCCGCGAGGTGTCAGAAGCGCGCCATCCCGACCGTGAAGCACGCGGTGGCGGAGGTCGAGGTTGAGTTCAGATCGAGACGAGGCGGAAGATGAGGGGCCTTTCGATTCAAGTCAGCTCCCGGAAGGGGCGGCCCTTTGCCGCCTACATCTACCTGAATCGCCATCTAGGCCAACGCGCGGCCAAGACGGAGCAGGTGTCGTCAGAGGTCGTGGTCGACTACGCTGCTGACGGGCGTCCGATAGGGATAGAGATCGTAACGCCGGAGGTGGTGGCGCTGGACCAGATCTACGAGGCGTTCGATCGGCTGGGGCTTGGAAGACCCAGTCCAGACGACTTGAAGCCGCTTCGAGCAGCCTGACTTCGTTGAGGGGATCTGGGAGAGGACCGCTTCGTTCCCACCTTCGAGGTGACCCCCGAGGAGGGGGAGACCTTCTCATCCCTCGTCCGGGAGTTCCCGGAGTTCCGTCTGGCGGCCTATGCGGAGCGGGCCGGCCTTCCCGCGCCGGAGGTCCCCGTAGCCAATCCATACGGGCCCACAGCTCACGCTTTCCTGGGGAACGTCCACCGCCTCAATCGGACCGACTCCGTCAGGTAGGCTCCGCATGTCCGGGTAGAAATTCTGGCCGGCGTGAATCACACGCTGGGGGAGGTCGCCGAGAGCCTTAGCCGACCTGCGTTCGCCGCATAAGCCGATCCGGCTCGCCAACGTCCTCCTTCCCACGCCCCAAGCTGCAAGGCAGGCTCCGCCCAGGAGGCCGATTCTCCCATGGCTTTGCCGAAGCCCCTCTTCAATCATGGACCTTCCTATTCGGATCTGGGGAGCGCGGTCCCCCCGATCTCCAACGCTTCGGACGACGCCCTTGCTTGCCCATGATGGATTTGCCATACTGACATGACTGATCCCGCACGCGATCTTAGATGGGAGGGAGACAGCCGAGCGTCGCTTCGGGGTTTTCCCGAGGCGGTTCGCTGGCAGATGGGACGAGCGCTCTACAAGGTCCAGTTGGGACGAAGACCGCGTAGCGCTTCCCCGATGAAGGGGCGACTCCGGGGGATCATCGAGTTGGCCGCCGACGCTGAGGGCGCCACTTACCGTGTGTACTACACGCTGAAGTGCCCTGGATTCGTATACGTGCTCTACTCTCAGAAGAAGAAGTCGAAGCGGGGGATCGGGATCCCCAAACATGAGCAGGATCTGATCGCGCAGCGCTTCCAGAATGCCCTGGCGGACTGCCGCCAAAGACCTCCGGGACACGAATGACCCGCCAACGCCATGGACACCAGCCACGCCGATTCGAAGATGGCACCGGCAACGTGTTTGCCGACATCGGCCTTCCCGACCCGGAGGGAGCGCTCGCCAAGGCTCGCTTGGCTGAGGCCATCGACGAGACGATCGGACGGCGCGGCCTGACCCAGACCGATGCAGCCGTCCTGTTGGGCGTGGACCAACCCACCATATCGAGGATCGTGAACGGCCGGCTGGACGGATTTTCCCAGGAACGGCTGGTTCGATACCTGGTCGCTCTCGGGGACGACGTGGAGATCGTCGTCCGACGCCCGGACCGGTACGACCGGGAGGGGCGGGTGAGCGTTACCGTCGAATGATTTCGCCTCCGAATCGAACCGGATGAAGACGGATTCGTCGTGGCCCAGGTTCCGGCACTGCCCGGATGCCTGAGCCAAGGTCGGACTCGTGAAGAGGTCCTCGGAAATGTTCGCGAGGCTGCTGAGCTCTATCTCGAGAGCCTTGAGCAACATGGAGAGCCCGTTTGGCCGCCCATCACGGAAGAGATCATCTAGAACTGACGGATGGGCAGGCTCCCGGGAAAGCCCTTGGTATGGGTTGAGGGAGAAATCAAGACATCCCCGTTTTCCCTGGATCTCCTCGTTTGCTCGCTCCTCAAGCTCGGCGCGACCGAGGACGACGTCTCGGGCCTCATCCGTGGGAAGGCGGAGGCAAGGACCTGATGGCTGTAGAAGACGAAGGGACCTTTGCGGAACTCCTTCTGGAGGGAGCCCGGGAGGCCGCGGCCCATGCCAGGGGCGACAAGAAGACGGTGCGGAAGGCCCGGATCACCCGAAGGCCACTGATGGCCCGCCACGTTCGGATTCGGACTCCAGCTCCGCCTCCATCAGAACGGATCCGGGAGATCCGCTAAACTCCGGAGCTGTCCCAGTCCGTGTTCGCCGACCTGATGAACGTCAGCACCTCGACGGTCCGCGCCTGGGAGCAGGGAAAGCGAACACCGCACGGACCCTCGCTTCGCCTTTTGGAGATTGCCGAGAACCATCCTAGCGCTCTGCTCACGACGGCGACAACGCACCAGGAATGACTGCGGATCCGAGGTTCACGCCAACCGTTCGGGCGTGACCAGGACCGAGATTGCCGAGGGTAGTCGGGCACCTCGACTCAAGGTGATCCATCTGACGGAGGAGACATAAACCATGCGAGTCGTCGTCCTCGGAGCCCACGGCAAAATCGCCCGTCATCTCCATGGAAAGCTGAGCGCTCGGGGGCACTCGGTGAGGGGGCTCGTCCGGAATCCGGACCATGTGGCGGACCTCGAAGCGGCCGGCGTGGAGCCCGTGGTCTGCGACGTGGAGGCTCACGACGACATCTCGGAGGCGGTGGGCCAGGCCGAGGCGGTGGTCTTCGCGGCGGGCGCCGGTCCGGGAAGTGGGGTGGCCCGGAAGTGGACGGTGGACCGGGACGGGGCCATCAAGCTCCTGGAGGCGGCGCGGAAGAACGGAATCCGCCGCTACGTCATGGTCAGCGCCATGCACCTGGACCAGCCCCGGGGAGACGAGGTGTTTCGGACCTACCTCCGGGCCAAGGCCGAAGCCGACGAGGCCCTGCGGGAGAGCGGCCTCGACTACACCATCGTGAAGCCTGGACGGCTCACCGACGAGCCGGGAACCGGCCGGGTGGCGCTGGGCCCGGACCTGCCCCGGGGCGAGATCCCCCGGGAGGATGTGGCCTCCGTGCTGGCCGAGGTGCTGGACACCCCCGCCACGGCGGGGCACAGCTTCGACCTCGTCGCCGGCGAGACGCCGATCCGGGACGCCGTGGAGGCGGTGGTTCGCGGCTGATTCGGGACGCGGGTCCTCGACGTCGGGGTCACCCTGGCGGGAGCGGCTCGCCGCTTTCCTCGAGGAACCGTCGGGTCGCTCTCACCATCACCTCCCCCAGCTCCCGGTGGAAGGCCTCGGACTGGACGAGGCGCTGCTCCACCGGATGGGTCAGGAAGGCGAGCTCGATCATGACTGTGGGAACGGTGGTGGACTGGAGGAAGGGCCACGGACGCTCCTCCACGACGACCTCGGACCCCGCTTCCCGAAGGGCCTCTGCCACGGTTTCAGCCGCCCGTGCGCTGGTGGGGTTTTCGAGGTCGGCGTAGACCTCCGCTCCGTGGCGGGTCCGGTCCTCGTCTGCGTTCAGGTGCAGCATCAGGAGGAGCGCCGCGCCCGCCGCTTCCGCCAGCGCCCGGCGGTCCTCCCAGGCGACTTCCTCATCGCCCGAGCGGGTCAGGCGCACGTCGAACCCGTTTTTCACGAGCTCCGCACCCATAGCGAACGCGATGCGGAGCACGAGGTCCTTTTCCACCAGGTCTCCCTCCACGACCCCGCTGTCCTCCCCCCCGTGTCCCGGATCCAGCATCACCAGTGGGCGCTCCTGTCCGGACAGGGGCGATTGCCCCAGAAGGAGGAGCGCAAGAATCAGGGAAAGAGCGAAGCGGCCCGCGCGACCGGAGCCAGAGCACTGAACCATCGGGTTCTCCTTTCGCCGAGAGGACCGGAGACGGGACCGGGAAGGCGGGCCCTTCCCGCTCCTCCGGAAAAAGATGGGCTCGGGGCTTCGGCGCCGCCAGCCAGTGTCCCGAGTCAGGGGTTGACAACTTTTGAGCGCCGAAGTGGGCGTAGTCCGGGACGCTGCCCCAGCTCCGCCGCCAAAGCCCCTCACTTCCTGCAGAAGCCCTGAGCCGGCCGCCAGCCGGCTTTTGTGACCTCCGAAGCCCTCCTTGGCCGTTCTGCGCCAACCGAATAGGCCCCGAACACCCCTGTTATATTTCAAGGTACCCGGAAGGGGCGTTGGGAGTGGGAGATGTGAGCCTTCGGACAGGGGTGGAGAGGCCATGGGATACCGAGCGGCGGTGGGGAGTGGCGGGGGGTCT
>SKZC01000006.1 GCA_007127575.1 Gemmatimonadota bacterium | reverse complement strand
GCACCCACCTCCAGGATACCCCTTTGGTGCAGGGGGATGTACTCCTGGTCCAGGCCCCTCGGGAACGGCTGACGGAGCTGGGGGAACGAGAGGGGATCGAAGATCTCCAGGCCATGGATCCGGCCGAGGCCATGCGGGACTTTTCCCTGCGGGACCGACTCACCGCCCTCCGCATCGCTGACAGCTCCCTGCTGGACGGGCGGACCCTGGCGGAAACCCATCTGGGGGATGCCATGGGCCTGACGGTCCTGGCCGTGGTTCGGGGCACGGAGACCCACACCCTGCCCGACCCCGACCTCCCCCTCCGGATCGGGGACATCCTGTTGGTGAAGGCGGATCCGGAGGACCTGGCTTCCCTTCGCGGGCTGCAGCGCTTGGAGGTGGAGGAGGAGGTGGAGGTGGAGGGAGAGGAGCTGGAGTCGGAGCGCACGGGGTTCGTGGAGGTGGTGCTGGCCCCTCGAAGCGGTCTGGTAGGGAAGACCCTGCGCCAGCTCAACTTCCGGGGAAGGTTCGGCGTGAGCGTGCTGGCCATCTGGAGGGAGGATCAGACGCTGAAGAGCGACCTTCGGGACGAGGTACTCCAGTTCGGTGACGCACTTCTTCTCTATGGCCCCCGGGAGCGGCTGCGGGATCTCCTTTCCGAGCCGAACTTCATCGTCATCACCGAAGCCGTGCCCGAGGCTCCTCGGACCCAGCTTGCACCCTTGTCCCTGGTCATCGTGGCCGCCGCTCTCGTCCCCGTCATGGTCGGTTGGATCCCCATCTCCATCGCCGTGGTGGCCGCCTCCATACTCCTGGTACTCACCCGATGTCTCACCACGGAAGAGGCGTATCGGGCCGTGGATCTCCCAACGGTGGTCCTGGTGGCCGGGATGCTTTCCCTGGGGATCGCGCTGGATGAGACCGGGGCGGCGGCGTATCTGGGGGAGAAAGCGGTGGGGAACGTGGCCGGGCTGGGACCCCGAGGAGTCCTTCTGGTCCTCTGCCTGGTCACCGCGGTGGGCGCCCAGGTGATCCCCGGGGCGGCTCTGGTGGTGCTCCTGGCGCCGGTGGCCATCAGTGCGGGAGTGGATCTGGGGATCTCGCCCCGGGCTCTGGTCATGGGCATCGCCCTCACCGGGACCACCCTCGCCAGCCCGGTGGCTCACCCCGCCCACGCCTTGGTCATGGCCCCGGCCGGCTACCGGATGGGAGACTTCCTCCGGTTGGGGCTCCCCCTCACCCTCATGGTCGTGGTGGCCGTGGTCGTCTTCGTCCCCTTCTTCTTTCCTCTCTGACACACGGCGCCCCCCGGGATCCGTAGGGAAGGGGGGGCGGATCTCCCGTCGCTCCCCAGTGTGTGAAATTCCGGGGTGTCACACACGCCTCGCCCCAGTCGTTTCCTGGGCATGAGAGAGACACACGTTCCGAACCGAACCTCGGGAGTGCGGGAGGGCCGTGGACTTCGACGGACTGTTCGACTCCTTTTACCCGAAGCTCCGACGCTACTGCCACCGCCTCACCGGGGACCCGGACCTGGGGGACGACGCGGCCCAGGAGGCCTTCGTCCGGCTGCTGGAGCGAGGGCCCACGGGCACCGACGATGGACTCCGGTCCTGGCTCTTCACGGTGGCCACCCACCTTATTCGGGACCGGGCCCGGGTCTCGGAGAACCGAAGGCGGCTCCTGGACGGAAACCCGGTTCTTCCGGCCGGTCCTCCGGATCCGGAGGAAGAGGTCGTCCGGGAGGAGAGGAGGGAACGGGCCCGCCGCGCCCTGGCCGTTCTGTCGCACCGGGACCGAAGCCTGCTGCTCATGCGGGAGGAGGGTCTCTCGTACAAGGAACTGGCCGCAGCCGTGGATGTGGCCCCCGGATCGGTGGGAACCCTGTTGGCCCGGGCTCGTCGCCGGTTCGCCGCGGCCCTGGAGGAGGAGCGGGATGGTGACGAATCATCTGGATGAAGGGGTTCTTCATTCCCTCCTGGACGGGGAGCTGGATCCCTCTGAAGCCGTCCGGGCCCGGGAGCACCTGGATGGTTGCCCGGAGTGTCGCGCACGGATGGAGGAGGCCCACACCCTGCTGGGAGAGGTGCAGGCAGGGCTCGACCTCCTGGACACACCGGAGGGGGCAAGTCACCACCGCTGGGAGGTCCGCAGGCGCTGGGCCCGGTCCCGGAGTCAGGAGCGGCGGCGGAGTTTCGCCGCCGCCGCCGTCCTCCTCCTGGTTCTGGCCGGTGGGGTGGCGTCGGCCCACCCCGCCTCTCCTCTTCGGGGCTGGGTTGCGTCCGTGTGGGACGGAGATCGTGGGGCCGAAGAAATCCGGGAGCCGGCGCCCGCCGATCTCACCTCCCCTGCCGAGCGGTCGGGAGTGGAGGTGGAGCTCCGGGAAGGGTCCGGCGTGGTGGAGCTGAGCTCCGTGCCGCCGGGAACGGAGGTTCGCGTACGGGTGATGCCGGGAGACCGGCTGGGCCTCCACGTCTCCGGAGATGCCCGGTTCTCCACCGGACCCGGGAGGGTGACGGGAGAGGAGCCGGGTGGCCCGGTGGAGGTGACGCTTCCGGAGGGGGCGCGTCAAGCTGAGCTCCTGGTGAACGGAGAGGTGTGGGCCCGGTGGTCGGGTGAGGGGCTGGACCTTCCCGGGGCGGCGCCGCTGGAATCGGACAGCCTGGAGGCCCGGTTTCGGGTGCCGGAGGAGGGCGGCCTATGAGTCGCGCCTCCGGGTTCCACGGCACTCGGCCCTTTGGGGCCACGCTGAGGGCGGCATGGTGGGGCTTCCTCTTGGTGGCCTCCGTTCCCGCAGGGCTGTGGAGTCAGGAGCCCGTACCGTCCCCTCAGCCTTCCGCCGAGGCTGCCATCCAGGGCGTCGTCCGGGGCTCCGGAGGAAGCGGTATGCGAGCCCTGCCAGGAGCCGTGGTGGAGGTGGAGCACGAAGGAGCCATCCGCCGCACGGCTGCCGCTGCCGATGGCTCCTACCGGATCGCAGGGTTGGAGGGGGGAGAGGCCACGGTCCGGGTGCAGAGCCTGGGGTACCGCACCGGAGAGGTGACGGTCCGGGTTCCGTCCACAGGAACCCTTACTCTGGACCTGGAGCTGGAGGCCCGGCCCGTGGCCGTGGCTCCCCTGGAGATCCGAGGCGTGCCGAGGGTCCGGGAGGTGTCCCGCGTCCGGAACGATGCGGGGCTCCGGGGCGCTCTGGCTCGGGAGCTGGGGCGGGCCACTCCGGGGATGGTGGAGGCGGGACTGGCGGGAGCGCTTCGGGAGCTGGGTCGGCCTCCCGAAGACGAGCCAACCTCGGCCCTCCTCCTCCGGGGGAACGTCTCCGAAGGGAAGCTGGTGTTGCTGGACGGCTCCCCCGTCTACGCCCCGTTCCACGTGGGGGGACTGGTGGCCGGCTTCGAGGCCGAGCACCTGGAGGGTGCATCGCTCCATCTGGGGGGAGCCCCTTCCCGGTATGACGGGGGCCTCTCATACATCTTGGATCTTAGGACCCGGACTCCGGGCCGGGATGGAATCCGGGCCGGTGGGACCGTGGACGGCCTGGGGGCTCGGGTGACGGGGGAGGGCTCCCTGCTCCCTGGGACCCGGGTCCTGGTGGGAGGCCGCACCCTTCATGGCGCCCAACCGCGGCTCATGGGCGATGGCCCCACCCCCTATACCTACCGGGAGCTCCTGGTGCGGGGAGACACGGATCTGGGGGGTGGACACCTCCTCAGCACCACCGGGTTCCGGAACAGGGAGGGAGTGCGGCTGGGCGGGATCCGGGATCGGGCGGAGCCCGCTCTCTTCACAGGCGAGGCCCCGCCTTCCAGCGCCCGGTGGGGATCCAGTCTCCTCACTACCCGGTATGCCGGGGTCTGGGGCGGAACGGCGGTGGAAGCCGGGGGGGCTTGGAGCAGCTACGAAGCCCGCCTTCCGGTCCGCCTAGCCCATCCCTACCTCGCCTCGGCCCGGCAGACCCGGGAGCGGGGGACCGTGGACGTGGCCCACCCCTGGGGACCGGGATCCGTCCGATTCGGCGGTGCGCTGGAGCGTCACGGCGTTTCGTACACCGTGGCCCCCATGGAGCTGGGGGTGGCCTCGGCGCCTCTGGATGGCCAGGCTGCGGGCTGGGTCGCCGGCGGCTACGTGGAAGGACGTCGTCCGCTGGGAGAGGAGTTCCAAGGCCGGGTGGGGATCCGGGCGGATCACTTCACCCGGGACGGCGGGGTTCGCTTCTCACCTCGCTTCGCCCTTACGTGGCGGGTGGCCGAGTCCGCTTCCCTCACCCTGGCCGGAGGACGCTCCCACCAGTACCGAGCGGAGACGGCGCTGGACTCGGAGGCGGAGCTCCTCCGGCATGCCGAGGAATCCAACTGGGCTCCCCACCTCTTCGTCTCCAGCGCCAGCCAGCTCGTCCTCTCTCTGGATCAGGAGCTCTCTCCGGCCCGACTGGAGTTGGACGGATTTCTGAAACGTTTCGATGGGGCGGAGGACCACCGCATCCACACCTCCGGCTTGGAGCTCCGGGCCCACCGGGAGGGAGAGCGGGTGAGCGGGTGGCTGGGGTATTCCCTGAACTGGGTCTGGGCCCAGGAGGGCTTGGATCCCGCCACGGATTTCCAGGGACGCCAGCTCCTGAACCTGGGATTGGAGGGGCGGCTTCTGGGCCGGACCCACCTGGGGGCCACCCTCTCCTACGGGGCGGGACTTCCCGTCACCTCCATCCCCTTGGAGGGAACGGCGGACCCGACGATGACTTCCGACGGGGGTATTCTCAGCGGACGGACGACGGTGGACCGGTTCCAGCAGACCGAAGGGGGAGGCGCTCCCCTGGCGCCGGCGGGACTGCCCGACGACTTCCTGCGGCTGGACGTGGAGCTGGATTGGCGCGGCACCGTGGAAATCGGGGGCCGGGACTCGGAGCTGCGCCCGTACGTCCGGGTCCTGAATGCCCTGAACCGAAGGGACGCCCACTTCCACCTCTTCGAACCCTGGCGAACCCCGGAGGTGCGTCCCCTGGCGGAGCGCCCCTTCATCCCCGTTTTGGGCCTGGAATGGAGGTTCTGATGACGAAGTCTGGAGTCGACGCTTCGCTCCGGAGGCTCGTGCCCCTGGTCTGGATGATCCTGTCCGGATGCGATGGAATCACCGGGCCGGGGCCCGGCGACGATCCTTCCCCCGGCGTCATCGAGGAGCTTCCCCGGGCTCTGGCTCCTGCGGAGGAGGCCGTGCTTCAGGCGGGGAACCGGTTCGGGTTTCGACTCCTGGAGGAGCTCCGGGGAGAAGAGCCCGGCGAAAACGTGTTCATCTCTCCCCTCAGTGCCTCCATGGCGCTGGGGATGACGTTGAACGGGGCCGACGGAGGAACGTGGGAGGCCATGCGCTCCACCCTGGAGTTTCACGGGATGGAGGACGAGGCCATCAACCAGGGGTACCGTGAGCTTCTGGACCTCCTGCGGGAGTTGGACCCTGCCGTGGAGCTGCAGGTGGCCAACTCCATCTGGCACCGCCCCGAAATGGATCCGGCTCCGGAGTTCCTGTCCCGGGCCGAGGAGAGCTTCGACGCCACCATCCGGGCCCTGGACTTCTCTCGATCCGATGCCGCCGAGATCATCAACGACTGGGTGGAGGACGCCACCCACGGTCGGATTCAAGATATGGTCCCATCCCCCATTCCCTCCCACGTGGTGAGCTATCTCCTGAACGCGGTCCACTTCCAGGCGGGTTGGACGGAGCCGTTCGATCCGGAACAGACCCAGGAGGCCGCCTTCCATGGCCCCGACGGGAGCACCGGCACCGTGGAGCTCATGGATCAAACGACGGAGCTGGCGTTCGCGGAGAGTGCGGACTATAAGGCGGTGGAGATTCCCTACGGGGGCCGGGCCTTCGTCATGACCCTGGTGGTGCCCCGGGGTGAAACGGGCCTGGACGAGGTGGTGAGCCGTCTGGCCGAAGGTGGGTGGGAGGAGCTCACCGAGGGGTTGGAGACGCGGCGGGTGAGGGTCCTCCTGCCCCGCTTCCGGATGGAGTGGGAGCGTGCCCTGAACGACCCCCTGGGCCGCATGGGGATGGAGGTGGCATTCACCCCTGCGGCGAACTTCAGCCGGATGTTCCCCGGGGGAGGGGTCTGGTTGGGGGAGGTGAAACAGAAGAGCTTCGTCCAGGTGGACGAGGAGGGTACGGAGGCGGCGGCGGCCACGTCGGTGGCGGTGATCCAATCCATGCCCCCGGAGGTTCGGGCCGACAGGCCCTTCCTCTTCGCCATCCGGGAGCGCCTCTCCGGATCCGTCCTCTTCCTGGGGGCGGTGGTGGAGCCCCCCCAGCCCGTGGACTGACTCGGGAGCTCAGGCTCCGGGCTCCGGCTCCCCCGGAAAGGGCCCCATGACCTCGGTCCCCGGGATCTCCTCCGCGAAGGGCGCGCCGAAGGCCTGGGTAGGGGTGAGGACTCCGGGCTCCACTCCTTCCAGGATCCGCTCCACACCTCTCACCGAGGCCATGGCGGTGAAGCGGTAGCCCTCCTCCGTCTCCATCCGAGCCCATGCGGTCCGCCCGTCCGGGGCCTCCACTCGGCCCCAGATCCGGGACCGAGCCTCCGGGCTCCGGCGTCCTGCCGGTTTCTGGACGAAGATCCCCACCAACGTCTGGGCCGCCCCCCGGAGTGCGGGGACGGAGAGGAGGCTTCGGAGCACCGGGGCCAGAATCCGGAGGCGCCGGGCGCTTCCCCGAGAGAGGGCCATATAGGTGACGATGTCCCGGATCTCGGTGGTTCGATACGCCGTGGAGAGGTCCCCCCACGTGGCCGGGATGGCGTAGTGTGCGCCCCCCGAGAACGGGATCATCCGGCCTCCCTCTCCTACCCGGCCCCGGATGAGGACCCCTCCCCTCCGACGCAGCGCTCCCCGAGGAAGGTGCTCCAGCATGGTCTTCAGGGTGCCGGCGCTGGGGCCGCCGGCTCCTCGAAAGCCCAGCTCCAGGCGGACGGCCACTCGCACCGCTTCGTGGAGGCGGTAGGCCAGGGCGTCGGAGGAGACCACGTGAAAGGCCACGGCGGGAACGGCGGTGATCTGCTGCCGGCGGGCCTCTGCGTCCCGCTTGAAGAGCGCCTCCAGCACCGGGACCTCGGCGGTGATGTCCAGGTAGTGGAGCCGGTGGTCCAGACACGTGCCCAACACCCGTTCCGCAGTGCGGGTGAAGGGTCCGGCCGCGTTCAGGAGGACGCTCCCGGGCTCCAGCCGGGAGAGGACCCGGCCCAACTCCTGGACCCGAGCCGGCTCCCACTCCAGCTCCGCCTCCTCCGCCACCTTGCGAAGGCGCTCGGGATTCCGTCCCACCAGGAGGGGCCGGTGACCCCGCTCCACCGCCTCCTGGACGATGAGTCGTCCCGTGTATCCGTACGCGCCGTAGAGCGCCCAGCGTTGCGCGGAGCTCATCCGTTCATCGCTCGTGGCTCTCTCCCGTTCAGGGGTCCCCTGGTCCCAGCAAGGCTCCGGGTGTATTTCTCCCCGTGGCTGGCTTCGAACATACTATCGGGGAACGAATACGCTACCGGGAAGGGACTTTTGCCCCGGCGGGGGCCGGATGGGCCCGGGAGAAGGAATGGAGGGATCAGGACGTGAAGAGGCCCCGGCGAGGCCCTGGACCGTGCCGGTCATCGTGGGGGGGATCGTCCTCCTGGCGGCGATCTACGTTGGCTTCTCCCTGCAGCGCCCGGAGCCTCCCACATTCTCGCCGACACCGGTGGAGCCCCGTCCGGCGGGGGAGGAGCTGGTGGGGCCCCGAACCGTCACGGTGGACGCGTCGGTGCCCCACCGGTGGGTGTTCTTCTCCTTCGACGAAGGTTCGGTGGTGGAGGATCCCGGGCCCACGGACTGGGACCTGGCCTTTCGGCGGTTCACTGTCATCACCAACGGAGGTGACGGATTCCACGGGGTTGGGGGAGCCCTGGACCTGGGAGAGGTGCCCTTCGACTCGGTGACGGTCCTGCCCACCCAGGGGTATCAGGCCAGCGAGGCCGTGTCGGACTCGGCGAACCCCGTCCTGGAGCGGTGGTACGACTACTCTCTCTTCAGCCATCTGCTGAGCCCCCAGGAGCGCGTCTACGGGATTCGAACCGCAGACGGCAGGTACGCCAAGATTCAGATTCTCGGCTACTACTGTGTAGGAGCCGTGCCCGGTTGCCTCACCTTCCGGTACGTCTACCAGGGAGGTGGGGGCCCGGACCTCACCGAATAGGTACTTCTCTTCCCAAGGACTGGAGCCCATGCGACATAGGATCCTGCCCGTGTTCCTCGCTCTCATCGTCTCCGGAGTCCTTCCCCAGGCCATGGCGGCACAGGAGGAGGCGTCCGACCCGCACATGGAGACCGCCCTCCGGGTCCTGGCGGGGACCCCGCTCATCGATGGCCACAACGACCTCCCCTGGCAGATACGGAACTACGACCCGGCCCCTCTGGACGTAGCGGCGTACGACATCTCCCGGACCACCTCGGGCCACACCGACCTTGCACGGCTCCGGGAGGGACGGGTGGGAGCCCAGTTCTGGTCTGTCTACATCCCCTTTTCAGCGGTAGAGGAGGGCGCCGCCCGGGTGCAGCTCGAACAGATCGACGTGGCCCAGCAGATCATCGAGAGGTATCCGGAGCACTTCGAGCTGGCCCTGACGGCGGAGGACGTGATGAGGATCTTCCAGTCGGGGAAGGTGGCCTCCCTCCTGGGGATGGAAGGTGGGCACGCCCTGGAGAACTCCCTGGGTGCCCTCCGCGCCTACTTCGACCTGGGCGTGCGGTACATGACGTTGACCCACAACGGGGACCTGGACTGGGCCGACGCCCATGGCGGCGGCCATCCGCACGGAGGGCTCACTGCCTTCGGGGAAGAGGTAGTGCGGGAGATGAACCGCCTGGGAATGTTGGTGGACCTCTCCCACGTATCCGATGCGGTGATGCGCGATGCTCTGGACGTTTCCGAAGCTCCCGTAATCTTTTCCCACTCTTCGGTTCGGGCCCTCCGGGATCACACCCGGAACGTCCCGGACTCCATCCTGCAAAGGCTTCCGCTGAATGGGGGGGTCATCATGATCACCTTCGTCCCCTCCTTTCTCACCGACGATCCGCCGGCGACCCTGGAGGACGTGGCGGACCACATCGATCACGCCCAGGAGGTGGCCGGGGTGGATCATGTGGGGATCGGGAGTGACTATGACGGGATCGCCACGGTCCCCGTGGGGCTGGAGGACGTTTCCACCTTCCCGGCGCTCTTCGCCGAGCTTTCCCGGAGGGGTTGGACGGAGGATGAGCTCAGGAAGCTGGCAGGCGAAAACCTTCTCCGGGTCATGCGGGAGGCTGAGGCCACCGCACGTCGGCTCCAACGGGAGCGGGGCCCCAGCACAGCCACCATCGAGGAGTTGGATGGGTCTTGACGGAGGGTGGGGCCGCCCCGGGGGCGGGGGATCAGCCCCCGGGGCCCACCTGGAAGCGTCAGCTTTCGAAGCGCTGGGCCATGTCCTCCAGTCGCTGCCGGATCTCTTCACCGGAGAGCCACTCTCCCCGAAGCATGACCCCCTCCACCCCCTGCAGGTGGGCCAGGTCCTCCAACGGGTTCTCCCTCAGGAGGACCAGATCCGCCCACTGACCCGGAGCGACCGTACCGAAGTCGCCCGGTAGTCCCAGCCCCTCCTCCAGGTAACGGGCCACCGCCCGGCTCCCGGATTCCAGGATCTCCAGGGGGCTCATGCCGGCTCGCTCCATGATGGGGATTTCCCGGTGGATGGCGAAGCCAGGCACATTGAACATCTGAGGCGCGTCCGTGCCCAGGAGCACCTCCACCCCGCCCTCGTGCAGGGCTCTGAGGATCTCCACCCGGGCGTCGGCATGTGCTCGGCCCACCGCCACCCAGTCTGCGTCCGGGTCCTGCTCCATCTGGTTGGCCCACCGGTTCCTGTTCATCTGGGCCCACCCTTCCCGCATCTCCGGCGGAGCGTAGCGCATCTCCGGGAGAGCCATGACCGAGTCCACGTCCACCGGGTCGAAGAAGTTTTCCCAGAGGTACATGGTGGGAACCATCCGGGCCCCGGACTCCCGGGTGAGGGACACGAGCTCCTCCACCTTCTGAGGGTCCGTGGCCTGGAAGGTCTCCAGAGGGGAAGCGCCCTCCGCCAGGTCGTCTCGCCGGGTCCCGTCCAGGTACCCGTCCAGGTGGTCCACGGTGGAGATCCCCGTCTCCAGGGCGTGTCGGATCCCCACGTCCGCCGGGACGTGTCCGGCGAAGGTGATGCCTTCCTCCCGTGCCACCTCCACCAGGTGGTCCCAGACGTCCCGCTCGATCCCCGGGTGGATCTTGAGAAGGTCGTAGCCTGCGGCGGCGTACTCCTGCACCAACCGTTCCGCATCTTCGGGTGTGGGGACCGTGGCTCCCCGGAGTGACGGGGCCGCCACCACGAAGCGGGGCCCCAGGACCTCGCGGGAGGCGATGGCATCCCGGAGCTCGAGCTGGTGCGGAGCGCCCAGCATCCCGCGGATGGTCGTCACGCCGTTTGCGGCGAAGAGGAAGAGCATATCCTCCATCTCCTGCCGAGGGGTCTCAGGGTCGGGAGAGATGTGGGCGTGCATTTCAGCCAGCCCGGGGATGAGAAAGCCACCGTCGGCCTCGATGATCTGGGCTTCCTCCGAAGGGACCACCTCGCCGGACGGCCCCACCTCCACCACCCGCCCGTCCCGCACGATGACCGTGTGGTCCGGGAGGAGCTCCGGCCCCTCCATGGGGATCACATTGGCGTTCACGAACGCCCATTCCCCGGGCGGGGCTGTGGGGTCGGGGGTCACGTCCTCCACCGCCGGCTCCTCGGCGGGCCCGCAGCCTACCAGGAAGAGGGCCAGGGCCCCGAGGAGGATACCGACCGGGAGGTGGGCGAGAGCAGGGAGGTGAAAAGGGGTGCGCATGACGTCCCTCCTGGGCTCGAGGTTGGAGAGGAGGATCCCCAGAAGTCGGCCGTGGGGTTCCGTCCCCACCGGAAATCGAACTCCTGATGAGAAGAGTACGTTGCGACCGGCCGGCGGCGAAAGAGATTCGAGAACCGGACCCGGGGTCGCAACGAGATGGAGACCGGGGGGTCTCGCCTTCCTTCAAGTCAGAAGGGTCCTTCACCTTCATCGCAGGGCCTTCTAGTATGTCTTCCATGGACAAAGTACCTGCGGACGGACCTGAGGGGAGAAGGGGCATCGGTCGCTCCATTCGGTCCCTCTTCCCCGACATCGCCCCGGAGGGAGCCCCCGACGACGACGTCCCGGGTCCCACGGAGGGAACGCCAGGTGCCGGATTCGTGGAATCCGTGCGCCTCTTCCTCTCCGCCCCTCCAGGTGAGCGTCAGGAGGAGGCGAAGGTGGTACGGGCCGCGGCCCGGGAGCTGCAGAAAACCCATCAGAGCCAGGAGCTGGCCCGGGGGGTGTTGCTCCTCCTCCTGGGGGGAGGTGCCGAGGATCTCCACGAGGAGGCGGACCCCGGTGCCCTGGCCGAGGACGCGGTGGCGCTGGCCCGGGACCTGACGCAACCCCACGTGGCCACACAGGTGGCGGTCCGGCTCGGTACCGAGCGGGATCCGGAGGCCCGGGGCCAGCTCATCGACGCGGTGAGCCGATTGCCCGACCTCATGGCCCCCGCGCTTTCCCAGGCGGCAGGGGAGGCTCCGGACCGGGGAGCGCGTCGGGCATGCATGGAGGCCCTCCGGGCCCTGGGGGATGAGGGGCGCCGAGAGGCGGAACGGATGCTGGAGGACCCTCGGTGGTTCGTGGTGCGGAACGGAGTCACCCTCCTGGCCGACTTCGGCGGGAAGGATGCGGTGCCTCAGCTCACCGGCGCCCTGGGACACGAAGACCCTCGCGTCCGGCGGGAGGCGGTGATGTCCGTAGCGCGTCTGGGAGGCGAGGACGCGGGCATGCTCCTCCTGGGAATGCTGGAAGACCAGGACCTGGACGTCCGGGCCGCCGCCGTCATGGGCGTAGCCGCCCTGAAGGTGGAAAAGGCCGTGCGTCCCCTCCTCCGCATGCTGGACGAGGTGGAGGACGAGGACCTCCAGGTGGAAGTCCTTCGGGCCCTGGGCCGGCTCGGCGACCCCGGCGCCGTGCCAGCGGTGGAGAAACGGGCACGGGGGAGCCTCTTCACTCGCCCGGCCCGACCCGTCCGCATCGCTGCCTTTCGAGCCCTGGCGGCCATCGGGACCCCCCACGCCCGGGAGGTTCTGAAGGAGGGGGCGGAGGAGAAGGACCCGGAGGTCCGTCAGGTGGCCCGGAGCCTCCTACCGAAGGGCTGATCCGTCGCCGGTCCGGACCGGGTCACAGGAGCGTCAGGATGTCCTGAAGCGCCCGCCCGAAGCGAGCCGACTCCCTCAGGTTGCCCAGGACCGATGCCGCCCCCGCCCCACCGGAGTGGGCGAAGAGTCCGGTGATGGCCGTTCGAGTGAGAGCTTCCCGGGGAAGGCTGCGCTCGAGGCGGAGGGTCTCCGTGAACGGGATGAGACGATCCCCTCGGCCGTGCAGGAGGCGGGCCCGGGTCCGGACGGAGGGGAGGAGGGGAGATGGGTCCAGCTCCGGGTTCTCCCTTGCCGCCGCCGCGAGGAGCGCCTGGACCACCCCTTCCACCTCCTCCTCGGTAGGATCCGGCCGACCCACGGGGGCGAAGAGATCGAAGAGGTCCCTCCGGCTCGGGCAGAGCCGCCCCCGGACCTCCTTCGTCACCGGGTTCAGGGCCGGATCTCCGGCGGGAATCCTGGAGTCTCCCGCCCGGGCCGCAAGGGTGTGGAGCGCCTGGGCCACGTCCTCGGCATTGCCGAATCCCGAGGCCGACGGCAGAAGGTTTGCACCCACCACCCAGCGTCCGTACGGGTCGGGACGAAGGCGGTGCCTCCGTCCCTCCCACTCGTGGACGCCTGTGAACTGAAAGCGGAAGGTTCGCTCCAGGTCGGCGTACCCACCCCAGGAGACGACGGCATCCAGTCGGCCGGTTAGCCCCGGTCGGGCGGAGGCGCACAGTCCCTGGGGACCGCCGAAGGAGAAGCCCACCAGCCCCACCGGCCGTGGGCCTCCGGACTCCTCGTCGTCCAGGGCCTCCACCCCGGCGCGAACCGCTGCGGCGGTCCGGCGAGGAGCCAGCTCGAGGCGCTTCCACTCGGGGATCTCCGGCACCAACACCAGCGCCCCGGTGGAGGCCAGGGCTCGGGAAAACCGCACCAGCGAGGGGTGATCTCTCCCGGGGCGGGTGATGCCGTGGAGCACGATCCAGGCGGGCACTCGGGGATGAGCCCCGAGACCGACGGACCCGCCGCCGGTCCCCCCTGCCTCCGGGGAGTAGAGGTGGGCGGAGACGGACCCGCCTTCCCCGTCCAGAACCACCTCCCTACGGGGAGGCGCGGGAGCGCGGCCCGACCAGGTCAAGCCGAAGCGGAGGGTTCGGAAGGTGCTGCGCATGATGTGAAGCTACCGCAGGGGCTGGAGGCCGCGCTAGCGATCCACCCCTTCCGGGCCGGCGGCGAGTTCGGTATCTATAGGCCCCCATGGAGAACCATCGAACGCCGTATCTGGGCGCTCTTCTGGCGTCCGCCGCCGTCTTTCTGGTCTACCTGGTCACCCTGGCGCCCACCGCGGCGTTCTGGGATGCCAGCGAGTACATCGCCACCGCCCACATCCTGGGGATCCCCCATCCGCCGGGAAACCCGCTCTTCGTGGTCATGGGCCGGGCGTGGATCCTCCTCCTCACGCCCCTGGACCTCCTCTTTTCCATGGAGTCCAGCGTGGCGGTCCGGGTGAACCTTTTCGCCGCCGCCACCTCCGCCGCCGCTGGAGGGTTCTTCTTCCTCTTCGTACATCGGATCGCCAAGGGGCTGGAGCGGGGTCGCCACTTTCCCTGGGTGGCCGCCGCCACGGCAGTGCTGGTGGGAGGGACGGCGTTCACGGTCTGGTATCAGTCCAACGTCAACGAGAAGGTCTACACCCTGGCGGTGCTCGTCATCGCGATGGTGAGTTGGCTGGCGGTGCGGTGGAGAGACCGAAAGGACGAGCCCGGGAGCGTCCGCTATCTGGTGCTGGCCGTCTTCCTCATGGTGTTGGGCTCCACGAACCACCTCATGGCGCTCCTCCCGGCTCCGGCGTTGGGCCTCTACGTTCTCTTGGTGAAGCCCCAGGTGCTTCTGAATCGGATGCTGTGGGGCCGAGGGCTCCTGGCCGTGCTCGTGGGGCTCTCCTTCAACTTCTTCCTGCCCATCCGGGCCGACCAGAACCCCATCATCAACGAAGGCCATCCCGCCTGCGAGAGCCTGGTGGAGGCCACCGTGGCCATCTACTCCCTGGGGCGGGCTGGATGCCCCGAGCTGGCGGCGAACCTCACCCGGGAGCAGTACGGTAAGCCCTCCATCTTTTCGGATCCCAACTCTCCGGATCCCATCGGAAATCCGGATCCTCGGCCCCCGGAGCTCATTCTCCACCAGTTCCTGAACTACTTCCAGTACTTCGATTGGCAGTGGGCCCGGGGTCTGGACACCACGGATCTCCCGCTGAGCCGGAGGCTCCCGGTGACCCTCCTCTTCCTGGGATTAGGGGTTCTGGGCCTGTGGGCCATTCGGCGATCGGACCGGGAAACGTTCTGGTTCGCGTTGACCCTCATAGGAACGCTGAGTCTGGCCCTGGTGGTCTACCTGAACTTCCGGTACGGCTGGTCGCTGGCGGGAGGCGACATCCCTCAGACCATGCGGGAGGTCCGGGAACGGGACTACTTCTTCATCGCCAGCTTCATGATGTGGGGCGTCCTCTCCGGAATGGGGCTGGCGTACGCGTGGGACGAGGTGGCCCGACGCGTCCAGGGAGCCCGAGGCCACCTCATGGCCTCTCCCATCCTGATGGTGGCCTTCATACCCCTGGTCTTCAACTGGGGTTGGGCGGACCGGAGCTACGACTACGCCGCCCGGGACTGGGCGTACAACCTCTTACAGAGCACGGCACCCTACTCGGTCCTCTTCACTAATGGCGACAACGACACCTTCCCCCTATGGTACCTTCAGGAGGTGGAGGGTATCCGGCAGGACGTGACGGTCATCGTGGTCCAGTACCTCTTCACCGACTGGTACCCGAAGCAGCTCCAGCATCACACTCAGCCGGAGCGCCAACGGCTGTTCCGGCCGGAGCAGGCTCACGGACTTCACCCCGAGCCCGGCGCTCCGCCCAGCCGTCCCGTCATCGGCCTCTCCCACGAGGATATGGACGGGATCATGGGGGGGACACTGGGCCAACCCGCCACCTTCACATTGGGTGAGCTGGAGCTGGAGTTCGAGGCGGGTACCTTCCTGAGCCGAGGCGATCGTCTCGCTCTGGCCATCATGCGGGACAGCATGGGGGAGCGGCCCATCTACTTCGCCAGCACGGGGGGGCTGCCCCAGTCCCTGGGACTCCAGGGCCAGGTGATCCGGGAGGGGATTACGGCCCGACTGGTGCCCGGAAACCCGGAGGAGGAGGCTGGGGTGGTCCGCGTGCCTCAGGAGTTGGG
>SKZC01000336.1 GCA_007127575.1 Gemmatimonadota bacterium | reverse complement strand
TGGGCTCGCGAAGCGCTCCCCTCCCCAAAGCACCCCACCCCTTGTCCCCCCGGTGCCTTGCTACGGATCAGGGACGATCCCTGGGTACGGTCCTGTCGTCGGGGGGGGCGGCGCTGCTCCCGTTCTCACCCCGCCACCGCGGCCGAGCCACCGGGACGTACAGGAGGAGGAATCCAATGGTCTGTACGGCGAGCTGGACGGCGATGGCCAGGGAGAGACTCCTCTCCACGAAGAGAAAACCCAACGCGATCCCGCCGAAGAAGATCCCGGGTATCCCGACCCAGAAACGAACGGGGTGGGCTCGGATGGTGGCGAAGGGCTCCTGGTCCCGGAGCCTCACGGGTCCTCCGCCTTGTTCAGCCACGGTGAGATCTCATCCCCGCCCGGACGGGGCCTCCCCCGTGCTCGGGGGCCGGGCCTCCACCGCTCTGCGGTTCCTCAAGCGCATCGCCCCGAAGATGATCTCCCGACTCACCCGGCCACCGAGATAGAAGGCAGCGCCCAGGGTGGCCAACCAGCCGGTGGGGATCAGGTCCATCGACGGCTGCACCCCGAACCAGATGTACAGGGCCAAGCCGGTGGCGATGCCCCCCCCGGACGCCCACCCCCACACGGAAGCGCGCTTTTTGGCCTTCACCTGGCACTCCTCACACCAGAGGAGGCGGTCCAGCTCCCGGGCCTCCTTCTCCTCAAGGCACCGGACGCACGTGATCTCTTCCGGGAAGCGCTCCTTCCAATGCATGGTACCTACTCCCTCCTGCTTTCCGGCCGCCGGATCCGAGCCTCGAACCTCGGAACTCCGGTCCGACCCGGCTGACGGGACCGGCCGCCCCTACGCCCCTACGCCAGCGCTCCGATCACCGCCTGCGTGAACTCCTGGGTGGAGGCGCTTCCCCCGAGATCCGAGGGAAGCACGCCCCCCTTCTCAAAGACCGCGAGCAAGGCCGTCCGGATCCGCTCCGCCACCTCCCCCTGCCCGATGTGGTCCAGCATGAGGCAGGCAGAGAGGATGAAGGCGGTGGGGTTCACCACTCCCTGCCCCGCAATGTCGGGAGCGGATCCGTGCACCGCCTCGAACATGGCCGCATCCTTCCCTATGTTGGCCGCCGGCGCCATCCCCATCCCCCCCACCAAACCGGCCATGAGGTCGCTGAGGATGTCGCCGAACATGTTCTCCATAACCAGGACGTCGAATTGGTGCGGGTTCACCACCAGGTGCATGGCTGTAGCGTCGATGATCCGGTCCTCGAAGTCCACCACGCCCTCGTACTCCTCCGCCACCTCCCTCCCCACATCCAGGAAGAGCCCCTGCGTACACTTCAGGATGTTCGCCTTGTGAGCCAGCGTGACCTTCTTCCGGCCCCGACTCTTGGCGTATTCGAAGGCGTAGCGAACGATGCGCTCCGCCCCGAAGCGGGTCACGATCATCACCGATTCCGCTGCGGCCCTGGGGTCCCCTTCCAAACCGATGAAGTGCTCCACTCCTACGTAGAGCCCCTCCGTGTTCTCCCGGATCAGCACCAGATCGATGTCCTCGTACCGGCCTCCGGGGGCAAGGGATAGGGCAGGCCGAATGTTGGCGTAGAGGTCGAACTCTCGGCGGATGGCCACGTTGATGGAACGAAACCCCGAGCCCACCGGGGTGGTCAAGGGGCCTTTCAGGGCGACTCCCGTCCGGCGAATGGAATCCAGGGTCTCTTCCGGGAGGGGCGTCTTCCGCTGGTCCAGGGCTGCAATCCCCGCGGTCTGGGTATCCGGCTCGATGGATGCTCCCGCCGACTCCATCACCTTCAACGCCGCATCGGCCACCTCCGGTCCCACTCCGTCCCCTGGAATCAGGGTGATCGCCTTCCCCATCGTCCCCCTCCTTTCAAAGCGTACGTTCCGGCCGACGGGGCGCCCCGTCCGGCTCGCCGTGGTCCTGCGTCGCCCCCCTCTTCAGGGTTCGTAGCGGGGATTATACTCGAATTCGGTGTGATCCTCACCCCACCGAACCAGATCCCGGACGCGGGCCGGACTCTCGGTGCCCTCCGTCCTTGCTCGACCCGCGATGTTCAAGGCCCGGTCCCAGCCCGCCGGAGTGAGAGCTCCGCGCTCCAATAGGGCCCGAGAGATGGGAGCCCCATCCGGGTCCCGGGCGATGAGGCGGACCCCCGCCAAGCCGGAGTGCTCCTGGAAGAGTTCCCGGGTCCCCTCGCTGAAGAGGAAGAGGTAAGGAAGGGAGCGGGCCCAGAGTGGGCCTCCCCGTTCGATCTCGTCCGGGAAGACCTGGACGGTGACTTGGGCCACGTTTCCACTGATGCTGACCTCCACCGGCCCATGGAACTCATAGCGGGCCTCCACCTCCTCCTCCGAAGGGACCGACAGGGGCTCCCCCTCCCCGCAGGCCCCCACCGCGAGGAGCCAGAAGACCATCACCACCCGCCACACTCCACCCCGTCCCCACCTTTCCTGATGAGCCCATGTCCTCATGGGACCAGCGCTCCGGCCAGACTCTCCGCCAGCGAAGCCACGACCCGGTGATCGTCCACGGCGCCTGGATCTCCTTCCAGGACCGCGAACCAGTAAACCCGCCCGTCGTGCGGATTCACCAGCACCGCCACCAGCTCGCCTACCACGCCCTCGCTCCCTCCTCCACCGGAGAAGACTTCCTGACGAGTTCGAGCCTCCACGGGAAGCAGCGCCAGATCTCCATCCATGAGGGCCGCCAGACGCCGGAGCTCTCCGAAAAGGGGATCTCCCACACGCTGGACCTCGCCCCGGCTGAAGGGAGCCACCGAGAGAGCCTCCGGCCGCACCGCCAGGGCGGGAGAACGTTCCAGCGCCTGGTTCATCTCCCCCGGGAAGACCCAACGAACCCCTCCTCCCCGGGCCTCCAGGGCATACTGGATCTCCAGATCCATCTCCCGGAACCGCTCTCCGCCGGCTTGTAACGGGAGAACCATCACGCCGAGCTGGGCGAGATCCGGAACCATCCCGCGCACATCCCCAGCCGCTGGGGGGGATGCGGTACGGAGGCCGCATGCCGAGAGGACGACTGCAACACCGAGGAGAACGATGAGCCGCGGCCGGGCCGGGTCAACCCGGGAGGTGAAAACCGACGTGGATCTTCCGGCAGAACTCAAGCCGAGGACTCGTCCGGGCCTCGGCGCTCCCGCGAAGCCGTGGGGTTCTCGGAGCCCTCCTCCTCTCCTGCCGGATGGAACTCCAGAGCCACGGAATTGATGCAGTATCGGAAACCCGTCGGAGGAGGGCCATCGGGGAATACGTGCCCAAGGTGGGCCTCGCAGGCCGTGCAGGTCACCTCGGTGCGACGCATGAAGAGGGATCGGTCCTCCCGCTCGTTGACGTGGGTGCGCTCAAGAACGTCGGAGAAGCTGGGCCACCCGGTCCCGGAATCGTACTTGTCTCTGGACGAGAAGAGCGGGAGGCCACAGCAGACGCAGTGGTACGTGCCCTCTCGCTTCTCGTCCCAGAGGGGTCCGGAGAAGGGTCGTTCCGTTCCAGACTTGCGGGTGACCTGGAATGCCTCGGGGCTGAGGCACGCCTTCCACTCCTCCGCGGAGCGGTCCACCCGGGGAGGCCCTTCATCTCGGGATGAGCCCTCGGACGTCACCCGTCCTCCGCCTCGTGGATGGTCACCGACTCCATGATCACATCTTCTTTGGGGCGATCGGACCCGTCGGTCGGGACGGTACCGATTTCCTCCACCACCTCCATGCCCTCCACCACTTTCCCGAAGATGGCGTGGCGATCGTCGAGCCAGGGGGTCTCCGCCAGGGTGACGAAGAACTGGGACCCCCCTGTGTTCGGTCCCGCATTCGCCATGGAGAGGACTCCCGCACTGTCGTGGCGGAGTTCCGGATGGAACTCATCATCGATGGTGTGCCCGGGCCCCCCTCGACCGGTCCCCTCGGGGCATCCTCCCTGGATCATGAACCCCTCGATGACCCGATGGAAGACGAGCCCATCGTAGAATCCGTCCCGGGCCAGATCCGCGAAGTTGGCGGTGGTACGTGGAGCCTTGTCCGGGAAGAGCTGAACCCGGAAGGCCCCCCGATTCGTCTCAAACTCTGCCGTGAGATTCGACATGTACCTCTCTCGTCCTGGATGGGTGTCTCTCCCGGTTAGGGGGCGACCGTATCCTGCTACCGTCCGGGTACGCCACCGTTCCGGACGAAGGTGGTTCAGAGGAGGTAGCCCCCGTCGATGGGAATCACGGCACCGGTAATGTGACGAGCCGCCTCCGAGCAGAGGAAGGTCACCACCCCGGCCACATCCTGTGGGTCCCCCAGGCGGCCCAGGGCGCTCCGCTCCCGGGCCCGATCCAGGTGCTCCGGAGGCACTCCCTCGGTAAGGCGAGTCGTTCGAATGTACCCGGGCGCCACCGCATTGACGTTCACGTTGGACGGCCCCAGCTCGACGGCGGCGTTCCGGGTCAGAGCGATGATCCCCGCCTTGGCGGCTGAGTAGTTGATGATCCCGAACTCGGAGCGGCGGCCGTGAACGGATGAGATGTTCACCACCTTCCCGAACTCCTGGGCCCGAAGACGCGGGGCAACGGCTCGCAAGCAGTAGAAGGCTCCGGAGAGGTTCGTCCGGAGGACCTCGTCCCACTCGTCATCGCTCATGCGCCAGAGGGCTCGGTCCCTCCCGATCCCGGCGTTGTTCACCAGGATGTGGATCCCTCCCAGCTCCTCCTCCACTTCGTTCATGAAGGCGGTAACCATTCCCGGGTCCCGCACGTCGCAGGCTCGGAAGTAGGTCCGAACTCCCAGGGCCTCCAACTCCTCCGCCACCGCCTCCGCCAAGCCCCTCTCCCCACCCTTGTTCAGGTAGTTGAAGGCGATATGGACCCCGTGCCGCGCCAGGTCCACGGCCGAGGCTCGCCCGATCCCGCTGGAGGCCCCGGTGACCACCGCGACCCTTCCGGAAAGCCCCTCCACGGTGAGCACGGGCCGGGGCTCCGTCTCCGTCCCCACCTCCTCCAGGAGCTGGGCCACCGCCGACCCCGAATCCCCATTGGTCTCCTCTCCCGACTCGGGAAGTCTGGGGTTGGGGGGCTCGTTCCAACTTCCCCTGGGCCGCCTCACCGAGCCTCCGCTTCCACCAGCGACCGGATCTCCTCTTCCGAGAGGGTGTGGTCGGTGGACTTTGCAGCCTCGAAGATCCGACGACAGAGCTCCTCGTCGCCAGGGTCGTAGCCCCGCACCTTCAGCCAGTACTTCACGTTGGAGATCCCGGACATGGGGCTGATCTCAATGCGCTGCTCCCGACCCACCATGGATGCGGGGATCCCGGAGTAGATTCGATCCGCCAACCAGGCATCGCCCTTCCTTTCCGCCTTGATGATGGCCGCCGCGTGGACGCCGGTACCCGTACGGAACGCATCGGCACCCACCGCAGGATATCCCGCAGGGAGTGGAATGTGGCATGCCTCCGAGACCAGGCGACAGTATTCTGGCAACTTGGTCAGGTCCGCGTCGTGAACCTCCAGAAGCTTCAGGTTCACCAGGAGGAGATCCATCTCCGTATTCCCCACCCGCTCGCCGATTCCCAGAGCCGCTCCATGGATACGATGGGCACCGGCCTCGATGGCGGCCAGCGAGTTGGCCATGGCCAATCCTCGGTCCCGGTGGCCGTGAAAGTCCACCTTCACGTCCTCTCCCGAGGGTGCCACGATCTCTTCCAGAACGAAACGCACGAGTCTCCGGACTCCGTCGGGGGTGGCGTGCCCCACGGTGTCCGCGATGCAAAGCCGTCGCGCCCCCCACTCGATGGCACGCCCGTAGAGCGCCTTCAGCGTCTCCGGCCGGGCCCGGGTGGTGTCCTCGGTGACGTACATGACCGGAAGGCCCTCCCGAACGGCGAAGGTCACCGAGTCCTCGGAGGTCTGGAGCATCCGGTCCAGCGTCCAATCCTCGGCGTACTGGCGGATGGGAGAGCTGCCAATGAAGGTACAGACTTCAATGGGAACTCCCACGGATTGGGAAATCCGAACGATGGGCTCTACGTCCTTCACCATCGTACGGGCGGCGCAGTTGGGCTGGATGGTAAGACCAGCTCGGTCGATTTCCCGGACGAGAGCCTCCACGTCCTCCACCGCCCGAGCTCCTGCGCTGGGCAGCCCCACGTCGGCGGCATGGATCCCCATCTCGTCCATGCAATGGAGTATCCGGATCTTGTCCTGGATGGAGGGATCCACCACGGAGGGATTCTGAAGGCCGTCCCGAAGGGTTTCGTCGTCCAGCTCCACGCCCCGCGCCAAGGACCAGTCGAACGAACCCGGAAGAGCATTCCAATCGTAAATGAGCTCTCGCTCGTTCAGGTTCATCCAAAACTCCTGGCTCGCAGGTGGGGAACTGATACTTGAAATCTGACAGAACCTATTGGAATCGCAAGCGCGAACGGTGTCAGACACCGGAGGGAAAACAGCCTTCGGGGTGACAGCCCCGAAGGGCACCCGGCTGGCGCCTCCGCCCCATCCTCCCGATCTTCACGTGTATGCGCCCTTTCCACGCCTCCGGCCGTTCACCCGGCAGAGACGGCCCGTTCGCCGGGTCGTCCGGGCCGTCTCGCCTTCTGCGAGACCCAGCGGTGAAGCAGGCCCTGGAGCTCATCCACGAAACAGACCGGCGTACGATCCGGGAGCAGGTGGAGATCTCCGAGATTCCGGCCCCTCCCTTCGGAGAGGAGGAGCGGGGAACCCGTCTCATGAGAGGGTTTTCCGAGGCGGGTCTGGAAGTCGTGGAACGGGATCCCGAGGGAAACGTGCTGGGCCTCCACCCAGGACGGAAGGACCGTGCTCCAGTGGTGCTTTCCGCTCACCTGGACACGGTCTTCCCGGAGGGAACGGACACCCGGGTTCAACGCCAGAAGGACCGGTGGGTGGGACCGGGGATCACCGACGATTCGCGGGGTCTGGCCGCACTCCTGGCCACCGCCCGGGCCTTTTCCTCGGCTCGACTTACCCCCCGACACCCCATCCTCTTCGTAGCCACCGTGGGCGAGGAGGGACCCGGGAACCTCCGGGGTGTGAAACACCTCTTCGGCCCTCACGGAGGAGCCAAGGAGTGCCGGTCGTTCATCTCCCTGGATGGAGCGGGGCTCCACGGGATCGTGGTGCGAGGGGTGGGTTCCGTCCGCCTTCGTATCCGGGTTCGGGGTCCAGGGGGCCACTCGTGGATCGATTGGGGCGGGGCGAACCCTCTTCACGCTCTGGCGGCGTTGGTGAACGAGATCCTCACCCTTCCAATACCCAAGACCCCGCGCACCACCCTCACCGTGGCCCGGTGGAGAGGGGGGCACTCCATCAACGCCATCCCGGAGGACGGGTGGGTCGAACTGGACCTTCGGAGTGAAGACCGAGCCGCCCTCACCCGTCTGGAAGACGGAGTCTTGCGAGCGGTGGAATCAACGGCCCGGCAGTTCGAATCCATGGATGGCGAACCCTCCCTCTCCTGGGAGTTGGAGGAGATCGGCCGCCGGCCGTCAGGGGGTACGGACCCGGACACCCCCCTGGTACAGGCGGCTTTGGAGGCCAGTCGGCTCAGCGGGGTGGAGGCTCACCTCTCCTCGTCCTCCACCGATGCCAACGTACCCATGGCTCTGGGGATCCCTGCCATCACCATGGGAGCCGGAGGTGAGGGGGGAAGAGCGCACACGCTCAAGGAGTGGTACCGAAACGTCCGGGGCCCGGAGGGAGTCGCGCGGGCTCTACTCACGGCGCTAGCGGTGGCGGGGCCGTAGCCCCCTGGGTTGAACCCAGCGGACCTACTCTTCCCGGGTCACCACCGAATCGTGGGCCACGTGGATTCGCCCTCGCACATCGTCCAGCCTGGAGCGATCCCCGATGAGAGATCCGTGGGCGTCCACTCCCCGGAGTACCGCCTCCTGGCCCACGATGCTGTCCCGGAGTTTGGAATCCACCATCCGGGCCCCCTTCCCCAGCGTCACGTTGGGGCCGACCTCCGCGTTCTCCAGAACCACTCCATCCTCGATCCGCACCGGCTCGTGCACGGTGCTCCCGGAGAGGGATGCCGAGGGAGACACCCCGCCCCGTGTGGTCTCCAGTAGGTGTCGGTTCGTTTCCAGTAGTGTCTCCACCTTCCCGCAGTCGTACCACCCGGCTACCGGAGCCGTACGGATCTTGGCTCCGTGGTCCACCATGTACTGGAACGCGTCCGTGAGGTAGTACTCGCCCCCCGGACCCGACGACCCCTGGAGGGCATGGTTGATGCCCTCGAAGAGGAGGGCGGAGTCCCGAATGTAGTAGAGCCCGATGTTGGCTAGACGCGAGATGGGCTCGCTGGGCTTCTCCACGATTCGGTTCATGGCCCCGTCCTCTCCCGTGACGATGACCCCGAAGCGCTGATAGTCCTCCACCTCCTTGGCCCATATCACGCCGGCCCAATCTTCCGGGAGCGTTCGACAGAGGGAAAGGTCCGCGTCGAACAGGGTGTCCACGAAGACGATGAGCAGGTCCTCGTCCACGTAGGGCTCAGCCAGCTTCACCGCTCCAGCCGTCCCGTCCTGGACCTCCTGGACCACGAAGTGCGCCGTGAGGTCCGGGTACTCCCGGGCGATGTAGTCCCGGATTACATCCCCCAGGTAGCCGATGATGAAGACCACCTCCTGGACCCCCAGCTCCACCAGGTCGTCCAGGATGTAGCTCATGACCGGGCGCCCCCCGACGCTCAGGAGCGGCTTGGGGGTGGCGTAGGTCTGTGGCCGGAGCCGTGTGCCCTTTCCGGCCAGGGGTATGATCGCCTTCATGGTGGCTCCATCTCCTGGAGTGTGAGGGGACGTGAACTCGGCCCAGATCCCGGGGGCGCCCTCCCCGCCGGGGACCGAGACAGGGAACACCCGGGGAGGTCCTCGGTTCCAACGAGAAGGTGCTGGGCTCGCGCCCGACGGGGTGCGGCGACGCCGCCCCGGAGGGACGGGCCCGCGATTCACTTCCTGCCAGGAGTCACCCCACCATGCACTCCCCCTCCGCCAAGGGAGCTCGGATCGTTCCCCGTGCCGCCCTCGTGGTCCTCCTCTCCTGGCTCCTTCCCGTGCACTCGGGAGCACAGACTCCTGACACCTCGGCAGTCCACGACGCGGAGAGAGGGACTCTCCAGGTCACCGGACAGGGGAACGTCTCCGTCCCTCCCGACCAGGTCCAGGTGGCACTGGCTGTGGAGACGGAGGCCCCTACCGCTTCGGAAGCCGGTCAGGAGAACGCTCGGCGGATGCAGGAAGTAATGGACGCCCTCCGGGGGGACGAGCCACCGGGACTCCGGCTGGAGACCTACGGGTATCAGCTCCAGCCTCGGTACGCCCCGACGCGAGGGGTTCAGGGTGAGGAGCCCAGGATCGTGGGGTACCGCGCCCTGCACCACCTTCGAGTCACGGTGAACGACCCGGACGCCGCCGGACGCCTGATTGACTTGGGCATCGACGCAGGGGCGAACCGGGTGGCCGGCCTCCGCTTCCAGCTCCAGGACCCCGACCCCCCTCGGGAAGCGGCCCTCCGGGAGGCCACCCGTAGAGCCCGGCGCCAGGCCGAGGTCCTGGCCGAAGCTCTGGAAGTGACGTTGGGGCCCCCGGAGGAGGTCACCATGGACGCTCCGGAAGCGCGGCCCTTCCAGGACTTCGGGGCCGCCGTCCGGCTGGAGGCTACGGCCACTCCCATCGAAGCCGGGGACCAGACGGTGACCGCCACCGTCCGGGTCCGGTACCGGATCTCGCCCCACCCGTGAGGTATGAGGCCCCCCTCTCCGGAGCTCGCCTCTGGCTCCTCCGGTGCACTCGAGCCCTTACCGAGAACGAAGCCACCACGGACTCGGAAGCGGCGGACCCTCGACTCAGGGGCCGAACCTACGGCGTCCCGTTTCAGGAGGTCTGGACCCTGGCGAAAAGACTCGCCGACGCAGGACTCCGCGGGTGGTCGCTAGTGGAAGCCGACGATCAGGAAGGTCGGATCGTGGCGGAGGCCCGGACCCGGAGGCTGGAGTTCGTGGATGATGTGGAGATTCGCGTCACTCTGGACGACGACGCACAGACGCGGGTGGAGATGACATCCAGGTCCCGGGTGGGGAGGGCCGACCTGGGAGCGAACGCCCGGCGTATCCACCGATTCTTCCGGCGGTTGGACCACGAGATGGGAGCCAGCAGGTCCAGGGCCGGCCGGAGTCGTGGGTCGGAGTGAATTCTACCGGCTCCAGCCCTGTGAGCGTGGTGCCTCCGACAGCCCCCTCACACCCCGGCGGGTACCCGTTCCTCCCGTTGAGGGTCGGACTTCTTCTTCGCGGGGCGAAGCTCCAGCTTCTCCCCCTCGCTCCGCGCCACCACGGCGGAGGCCGTGAGGTCGCCGGTGACGTTCACTGCAGTCCGGATCATGTCCAGGATCCGGTCCACGCCCAGGATGAGGGCGATCCCGGCCTGCACATGGGCACCCAACCCCACGGCGTTGAGGACGATGATCAGGGTGATGATCCCGGCACTGGGGACCCCTGCGGCCCCGATGGACGCCAGCGTCGCCGTCAGAACCACGATGAGCTGATCCGCCAGGCTCAGGGGCAGGCCGTAGATCTGGGCGATGAACATGACGGCCACCGCCTGATAGAGGGCCGTACCGTCCATGTTCAGGGTGGCCCCCAGGGGTAGGACGAAGCTGGAGACCGACTTGGAAACTCCCACCCGCTCCTCCGCCGTCTCCATGGTCACCGGGAGAGTGGCCGCCGATGACGAAGTGGAGAAGGCCACCAACGGGGCGTTGGAGACGTTCTTCAGGAAGGAAAAGAAGTTGAGCTTGGCCAGAAACCGGAGAGCCAGCCCGTACGTGATGAACCCGTGGATGAGAAGCCCGGCGGCCACCGTGACCGTGTAGATCAGGAGGCTCTGGAGCAGATCCATACCGAACCGGGAGACCACCGCCGCGATGATGGCGAAGACGGCGTAGGGCGCCGTCTTCATGATCCAGTCGATGACCACCATGCAGGCGTCGTTCACCCCTTCGAAGAAGGTGATGACGGCGTCCCGCCGATTCGGGGCGATGACGCTGATCGCCGCTGCGAAAATGATGGTGAAGAAGATGAGGGGGAGGAGGTCCAGCTCCGCCGCCGCCTGGACGGGGTTTCGGGGGATCAGGCTCAGCAGGGTGTCCACCACCCCCGGCGCCTCGTCCGCCAGCGTCACCGCCCCCGCCGCCTCCTCGTCGAACTGGGCGGAGAGGGAGTCCCGGGTACTCTCGTCGATCCGTCCACCGGGGCGTACCAGGTTTGAGATCACGAGCCCGATGGTCACCGCCACCGCCGTAGTGCACATATAATAGGCGATGGTCTTTCCGCCGATCCGCCCCAGCTTGGCCAGGTCCCCCAGTGAGGCGGTCCCCACCATCAGGCTCGCCACCACCAGGGGGATGACGATCATGGTGATGGCACGAATGAAGGCCGTGCCCAGCGGCTCCAGAGCGATGAAGAAGTTCTGGAGCCAGTCGATCCCCAGGACGTTGGCGAAGAAGCCGCAAACGACCCCCAAGACCAGGCCGATGAGGATCTTGGTGTATAGCTGCATGGCGAACTCAGCGTATGGAGGGGTACGGCGCGGCCAAGATAGACGGCCCCTCGCTCCTCTGCAAGTCGCCCACTATCTTCCCGAAATGTCCAGGTTTTTCAAGCTTTTCTCGCCCACGCCCCGCCGGATCCTCGCCCTTGCGGCTTCCGGGATCCTGGCGCTCATGGGATGCGGTTCCGAACCCGCACCCTCCGAAGATCCGGGGGCCCCGCCGGAGGAGGTAGCGGAAGCACCGGCCCCCGACTTCGACGAGGAGGTGTACCGGAGAAGCTTCACCTTCATCACCCTGGAAGCGGACTCCGTCGTTGCGGTCCCCTGGTTCTTCCAGGCCCGAACCCACCCGGAGGGCGTCCTCCGTGAGATCCAGGGGTGGGTACTCCGGAACGGGGCATGGGAGCCCTTCGTGGAGGAGCAGCGGGACAGTCCGCCCACCCGCTCCCCCTGGAGGATCCTTCCGGGGGAGAACACCCGGATCATCGCCGGCAACGATGACGGGCTCGAAGCCCTGGTCTTTCAGGAAGGAGGCCGTCAGCTTCGCCTCGGGCTGGCGGGCCTGGTCACGGAGTGGAGCAGTCCCCAGGGCGAGGCCTTCCGCATCCATCGGGGTCGAGCCACCATCCTCGCCGAGTCCATGGAAGGCCTGATCCTGGACGTACAGGGAGGAGGGACCGGAGGGAGCCCAGGGCCCGGCGATTGGGCATTCCTCGTCTCCGGCGACAGTCTCCAGGTCTACCTGGATCACCCTCCGGGCCGCGAAGGGGTTCCGAATGCAGGACGAGCGTGGACCCGGCTGGACCTCGTGGACTCCCACTGGCCTGACCTCACCGTGGAATGGACTGAGACCCGGCCGTTCGAACGGGCCCGGCGGGACGTGCCCTCCCGTTGGCGCTTCCAGACCCCCGGTGAAGACGTGGTGGGAGAGCTGGAGGCCGGTCCTTCTCACCTGGAAGTGCTGGAGGGAGAGGGCCCCATCCTCCCGGTCCACGGGGTGGTCCAGGTGACCGGGGTCGTTCGGATGGGTGACCGGGAGCTGCCGGTGGTTGGCCTCATGAGGCACGGCCAGAGCTGAGCCTTCGTGTCCTCCGAATTCCTGCGCGCCGCCATCACCATCGCCTTCGGCGCCCTGGCCGGCGGCCTCACGAACACCGTGGCGGTGTGGATGCTCTTCCATCCCTACGAACCCATCCGACTCCGGGGGCGTCGGCTCCCCATGCTTCACGGCGCAATCCCGAAGAACCAGGACCGACTCGCCGCCGCCATTGGCCGGACGGTGGGAGACCGCCTTCTCACGGAGGAGGACCTGGCCCGGACGTTCGCCAGCCCGAGTTTCCGGGAGGCCTTCGACGAACGGCTGTCCCGGGTCGTCCGTTCCCTCCTGGAAGAGGAGCGGGGCACCCTGCGAGATCTACTCCCTTCGGGAGTGACCCAGGAGGTGGAGGAGACCCTCCAGGCTCTCACCGAGACGGGACTCCAGCGCCTACGTCTCTACCTGGAGTCCGACGCCTTTGAGGAGGCGGTGCGGGCGCGGATCCGTGAGCTGGCGCAAAGCCTGGAGGACGAGCCGGTAGGCGCCTTCCTCACTCCGGCCAGGGAGGAATTTCTCACCCAGGCGGTGGACGAGTGGATCGAGTCCACCGTGGAGGGAGACCGGTTCCAGTCGGCGGTGGAGGACTCCCTCCACCGGGCCAGTCGCCGGCTTCTCCAGCCCGGACGGACCTTCGAGGAGGTCCTACCACCAGGGCTGGTGTCCTCGGTGGAAAGAGCAGTAGCCGGTTATCTCCCCCTGGCAATCGAGCGCCTGGGCCGCCTCCTGGACGATCCCGCCGCCCGCCTCCGGTTCGAGGGCGCGATCCACGACCTCCTGCAGAGGTTCCTTCGGGACCTGCGCTTTCACCAGAGGGTGGTGGCCCGACTCATCGTGACGGAGGAGACGGTGGATCGGGTGTTGGACACCATCGAGGAAGAGGGAGCCGAGCACCTGTCGGAGATGCTTCGGGACCCGGCGGTGCAGGAGGCAATGGGAAAGGGCGTCAACGACGCCGTGGTGGACTTCCTGAGACGACCCGTGACCTCGGTGCTGGGCGAGCCGGACGACCCGAACATCCAGGCGGTCCGGGAGACGGTGGCGGGGTGGGTCCTCACGGGAGCTCGGGAACCCTCCACCCGAACCTTTCTGCTGGAGAAGCTACGGGGAGCCCTGGATCGAACCTCGGCACGGACCTGGGGAGAGCTGTTCCAACGAGTTCCTCCGGATCAGGTAGCGGACTGGGCCGTACAGGTGGCGCGAAGCGATGCGGCGGGCCGGCTGTACAGGGAGGCGGCGACGCACGTAGCCACTTCCCTTCTGGACCATCCCCTGGGCCGGCCTTCCGACTGGCTTCCCCAGGGCGCTCCGCAGCGCCTGGAGGAAGCATTGGCCGACCCCCTCTGGGAGTGGCTTCAGAGCCAGATCCCGGACGTGGTTCGGCGCGTGGACGTGGCCTCCCGGGTGGAAACGAAGGTTCGGGACTACCCCACCCGCCAACTCGAAGAGTTGGTGCGGAGGGTGACGCACAGGGAGCTCCGCCTCATCGTCCGCCTGGGCTATCTACTGGGCGCCCTCATCGGAGGGGTGCTGGTGGGGGTGAACCTTCTCGTCTGAAGACGGAAATGCTGACGGTGGGGGCACGGGGGTGGTCAGAGCTCGAAAGGCCGCCGCCCGCTCGGCTTCCGCCTCCGGTCCGAACCCTTTTCCATCTTTCTCTGCAGGAGGTTGAGGAAGGTGACGTGTCGCGTCGCCTTCTTTCGGCTCCCCGACTTGGAGAGGAGGTCTTCGATTTCCTGCGGAGACTGATTGAAGGGCCGGGGCCGTCCGATCCAAATGCCCACGGCTAAGGCCGCTACGAGGCCGAGAGCTTGTAGCCAGAACACGTGGGTCACCTCCACTTCACTACCTGAAGATGCTTCGCGGGTGGAGATGAAACTAACCGGCGGGCTCCCGGAGGTTCCCGGATGAGCCCCGTTCGCGGCCTCCGTCCGGCCGACAGTGGCGATGCCGAAGTCAGCTCTTGCCCACCGCCTCCAGGGTGAGGAGGAGGATCGCCACGGACAGCATGATGGGCACCGCGTTGGTCCCGATGGCCACCAGCACCACGATGGGCCAGAAGATGAGGTGAATGAGCGTGTATCCACCCGGCAGGAGGCTCCCCATCAATCCCTCTCCGTCACTGAGTTCGTCGGCAACTACAGGGAGATCGCCCTCCCCTCGGACATCCGGTCCAGGCGACCCCGCGAAAAATCCGGGCTCAATATGGCCCCCCGGACGCCTCCTGTCGAGACGCCGCACCCGAAGAGATCACCCTTCCCCCTCCCTCCCGGGGGCGGTGAGGTCCACGAACCGGTGGCCATCCATCTCCATCCGGGAACCCAGCCGGAAGGGGACGGGCCACCGAAAGAGGGGTCCGTCCCACACGAAGGTGTGATACTCCCCGCGCTCTCCGCACGAGTCCGCCCCCGCCTCCTCGATTTCGCTCACCAGGCGCTCGTCCAGCTCCTCCCCCAGCCAGTCGGGATCCCCCACCTCCAGGTGAACCCCCACCACCACCGCACGGTACCCCGCCCGGATGAACTCCCGGACCAGGTTCCCTGGATCCTCGCCCCAGAGGGGCTCCTGGTGGTCCAACCCCCGATCCCGCGTTCGCTCCTCGTACCAACCACGGACATCGGCCAGGTGGATGTTCCCATACACCACGCCCTCCGCTTCCCTGGAGACCCATCGGTCCAGAATGTCCAGGTAGACGGACTCGAAGTCCTCAGGATGGGTGTGGGCCTGCAGGAGTTCCAGCCCCAGGGCCTCCGCCTGGGCCCGTACCAGCGACGCCGGCGTGCCGTGGAACCGAATCCGTCCGGTGTTTCCCTCGTGGATGCTGTACGCCCAGGGAACCTCCAGACCTCGAGCCCGAGCACGGTGCAGTGCCAGGGTGGCGTCCTTCCCCCCGCCGGTGGA
>SKZC01000444.1 GCA_007127575.1 Gemmatimonadota bacterium | reverse complement strand
TCAGTGGCGTCTTGGGGGAACCCTTCCAGACATTGGTGTTGCCGCAGACCGCGGAGATGAAGGTGTTCCAGGACCACACCGCCACCGGGAAGTTGAAGGCGGTGATCACGCCCACCAGGCCCAGGGGATGCCACTGCTCGAAGAGGCGGTGGTCCTCCCGCTCCGAGGGCATGGTCTTCCCGTAGAGCATTCGCGACTGGCCCACGGCGAAGTCGCAGATGTCGATCATCTCCTGGACCTCGCCCTTCCCCTCCTCCAGGATCTTCCCGGTCTCGAAGGAGACCAGCCGTCCCAACTCCTCCTTGGATTCGCGGAGCTCGTCGCCGATCTGACGAACGATCTCTCCACGCTTGGGGGCCGGGACGTCTCTCCAGATGGCGAAGGCGGCCTCAGCCTCCGCCACGACCTCCTCGTACTCTTCCTGGGTGGTCACCGGGACCTGGCCCACCACCGACCCGTCCACGGGGGTGGTGGCCTCCAGGACGCCGTCCCCCCCGGGGAGGAAGCGGCGGCCCGTGCTGGTGCCGGCCACGGAGTCCCCGGAGATCCCCAGGTCCCCCAGAATGCCGGACGGGTCGGTGAGGGCGTCGGAGGTTGGCATACGGTACGGCGTCCTTGTCGGCGGGTGGGTGGCACACGGGCACTCCGCCCGTGACCGGAGGTGAGCGGAGGCCGGCCCAACCAAGTCGTGGGCGTCGTCCCGAGGGGGGGACGCCCTGCGATGTACGAGGGCCGGAAACTACCCGCCCCGGCAGGATAACGGCAATGTCCAGGTATATCGCGCTGGATGCCCATGCGTCAAGCGGTGCCTCCGGAGTGGTCGCGGCGAGCGGGGAGTGGGTTTGGATGCCATGACGTGTCAACGCCGGAACCGGTGGGTCCCGGAGGGGCAAAGGTGCTGGGGAGGATAGCGACACAAGGCCCGGAACTCGCGCATCGAGACGGCTAGAGTAGGGTTGCCCCCCCCCGCTGGTGTTAATGGTGTTGAGTAGCAGGGCCAATCTGACCGGACAGGGTGGCCTCCACCATGAAGCGGACCGTAGCCGTTTTTTTCGATGGGCAGGAAGGGGCCTCAACTGGGCGCCCGTTCACTCCTGCTCGGCCGAGTTCCTTGGCAGCGGAAGTCGGGAAGCTCGGACGAGCCGGGTTCCACCTTCGGAGTTGCGCGGGCTGGAGTGAGCTGATGGAGGCGGCACGCTCCGTGGAGGTAGCACTCGTCGAGGTGGCCCACTTGGATCGCCGCGGGGCCACGGAACGTCTCCGCGAGTTGGCAGAGCGATGTCCGAACCTGCCGATCGTGGTGGTAACGGAGGAACGACCTACGAACTTGAAGCATCTCCGGCACATCGTCGTCGCGGAGGTGCTCTTTCTTTCGGAACTGGACCGCCTTCCCGGTATGCTCAGGTCGCTGGAGCCGTTCCAAGGCCGGGAGTACCTGGCCAAGCGCATTCGGGACAGCGGGGTGCATCTGAGGCTGAAGCAAGCGCTCCTCCATCCGGTCCATCAGCTCCGGACGAGTCTACGCCTAGATCTGAGCGGGCGCGAACCAATCCCAAGGAGCGTCAGAGAGCTGGCCCGCAGGCAAAGGGTCTCCCCCTCGTGGCTCTCCACCCTCGCTTCAAGGGAGGGCGTCCCGCTCCGGGCGTTCGTGAGCGGGGTCCTGGCTCTCCAGGCGCTGGAGCTCATGGCCGGCGGGAAGGAGCTGGCGAACGCCGCGACCCTCCTGGGCTACAAGTCTCCCGGAGCACTCTCGAACCGGGTCCAGCGCACGTTCGGGAAGCGCCCTCGACAGCTAGTCGAGGGCGGATCGCTTCGGAGTCTGTACGAGGAGGTGGCGGCTCTCGTGCAGACGGAGGAGGAACGGTCGGGGCAGGGGGAGGAAATAGGCGGCAGGGGGTGAAAACGACGGTGCGCATGGGAGAGGCTATGGTTTGGTGGTAACCGGCGCGGAGGCGTGCCGCTCCGCCGAGAGTACCCCAAGTTCCGGGAGGTGGCATCATGAGGAAGCTCTTCGGGTCCCTTGGTATTGTGTTGGTTAGCGCCATGCTTTTGGCGTTCACAGGGCCCACGGAAGCCGTCGGATGCGGGTCGTGTCCACCGCCGGGAGGGGGCTCAGAATGCGTGTTCGTCTCGTGCAAGTCCTCGGGGGACTGCTTCACCTGCGAGTACGAATGTGGATCACACGGCACATGCGAGTTCCATAGCTGCGGCCCTGACTGGGAGTGTGACGATTAGCTGGTGAGCCTCGAAGCAAATGCCGTGCAGGGTCATCGGTTTTTGGCTGATCGCCATGGCGCTGTGGGTGATCTATGCCGTCGGATGGCAAGTGAGCCCGGTTCCGTCCGATGCGTCCATGACCACGGAGTTCACCTTCCGAGGGCCGTCGTCAGGCAATGGTGGCGAGATCGCACCCCTCCGCATGGCCTCGCCTCTGGCGTTGGCGTTCATAGACCCTGATTGTGAAGTATGCGTCGCAGAATCGGAACGGATCGTCCGAATCTTGCAAGGGTTCGACGCCGTGAACGCGTTCGTTATTCCGGTGCAGCCCTTCGAGGACAGTGAGGCCCGCTCCCGCTTCCCCGAGGAACTGCTGAGCCATCCTCTGGATGACGGGGGGCGTGCGATGAGCGGAGTCAGCTTCGTGCCCGCGTTCGTATACATCTCCCACGGGGAAGAACAGCTCCGCTTCGAAGGGATGCCTGGCCCGCTCCAGGAAATCGTATGGAGGCTGCGACCATGGTGACGACGTCCGTATCTGTAAGGTTCATCCTCGCGGTGGGGGCAGCGGTGGCGGCAGGTTCCGTCTTCCCTACGGAATTGGAACCCGGACACGAGGTGGACGAGCGCCCGCCAGACCGCTGGGTGGCGAAGCCCGCCGCAACCCAGGGCGCTGGGCAGCAGTGTTTTCCGGAGGTTCAGGAGGGCTCAGCTCGCCTCTACGACTCCGAGTCCGGAGCGTCGGAGTGGTTCGGCGGCATCCGGGGTGGCGTGATCGCCGGGGACGGCACCTGGGTCATCGCGGACTGGCGGCGCCGCTACCTTCACTTCATCGGACCGGAGGGGTCGCATCGGCTAGTGGGTGGTGAGGGAGAAGGCCCCGGAGAATTCCGTTCGGTTACCAGGCTCTGGCTGCACTCCCCCGATACTGTCGCCGCCTACGACTTCAGCACCGCTAGGGTGACTCTTTTCGACTCCAGCGGGGCGCTCATCGATTCTCGGCTCGGTCCAGCAAACCAGCCCTTGATGAGGGTGGTTGCGAACGTGCCCGGAGTGGGGATCCTCTACAGACGCAACCTCACCGGACACGGAGCAATGGGAGTCGGGTTCTTCCGCGACTCCGTGGAGTATGTAGTCTCCGATGCGGAGGAGGAGGTCGTCGCCTTCGGGCCCTTCCCCACCACGGATCGCTACCTCGAGGGTTTCCCGCTGGCTCCCGTACCCTTCGGGCTCCGGCTTACCATCCGTCTCCTCGGGGGTGGCCAGTTCCTCGTTGCGCCCGGGAAGGAGCCCAGGTTCGAGATCCTCGACCTCGAGGCCGGGACGACCCGGACGATCCAGCTCCCCCTGGAGGCCCGGACCGTGGACGGTGAGGCGGTGCAGGCGGTGGAGGGAGCCGTGGAGGCACCGTACGCCCCAGATGTTGTGGAGGCGTTCCTTACCGAGGGACCGCGTACCGAAGTGGCGCCGGTCTACTCGGACGCGCACATCGACCGGGATGGGTGGATCTGGGTGCAGGAGTTTCCCTTCCCCGGAGAGCCTGCGACCTACCTCATCCTCGACCAGGAGGGGAGGGAGCTTCAGCAGCGGCTCGTGCTCCCATCATCGGCTCCCAACGATCCCTCCCCCCTCTTGGACGCAGACGGCTCCACCGCTCTCTTCCGGGCCGAGGACGAGGTGGGCACCCCCCTTCTCCTTGTGCTGGACCGCCGCTGCCCGGGCGGCTGATCGCCGCCGGAAAGGCATGTGCCCTCGGGGAAAACGCCCGAGGGCCCTTCACCGTCTCGTCGCGGCCGACCTGGGTACAACCGCCGCGTTCGAACCTCAGGCCGCGCAGTGCTCCTGGTAGGCCTGGGCCAGGTCCTGGGAGATCTCCTCGGCCCCTCGTCCCTCGATCTGATGTCGTTCCAGCATCCAGACCAGCTTCCCGCCCTTGAGGAGCGCGATGGAGGGGGAGGACGGCGGATAGCCGGCGAAGTATTCCCGGGCCTTCTCCGTGGCCTCCAGGTCCTGGCCGGCGAAGACGGTGGCCAGAACCGGGGGCTTGGTCTCCGAGTTCTGGAGGGAGAGACCCACGGCCGGGCGCATGGAACCGGCGGCGCATCCGCAGACGGAGTTCACCACCACCAGGACCGGGTCCTCTTCCTGGGCCAGAAGGCCGTCTACGTCCTGGGCGGTGCGGAGCTCCTGGAAGCCCAGGCGCACCAGGTCGTCTCGCATGGGCTGAACCAACAGATCGGGGTAGGGCATGATGACATCACCTCACGGGGGAGGAAGGAAACGGGCACGTTGTCTCGGGAGGCGGAGGGCCGGGCCGGCGGTCCCGCTGGACTGCAGCCGGGCGCCGACGCCCCACTCGCTTCGCCTCCGGGCTCGAATGCATACCCGGAAGGGCCCGGAGGGGGTTCCTCCTCCTCCACCGAAGTGAGTACGTTTCAGAGAGGCGGCGCCCCTTCGGCAGGGAGGATCGCTGTGGCCCCCACCCACCGTATCGTCCGGTTGACGGTGAACGGAGACACCCGGACCGCCGGCGTGCCCGTCCACTACACCCTCTTGGAGACCCTCCGCTACGCCATGGGCCTCACGGGCTCCAAGCAGGGGTGCGACAAGGGGGACTGCGGTGCCTGCACCGTTCTCCTGAACGGCGAGCCCCGCCTCTCCTGCATCACCCCTGTGTGGGAGGCGGAGGGCTTGGACGTCGTCACCGTTGAGGGGCTGGCGGGACCCGACGGCGCCCTTCACCCCCTCCAGGACGAGTTCGATCTCCACGGCGCCGCCCAGTGCGGCTTCTGCACGCCGGGGATCCTCTGCTCCGCCGCAGGACTCCTGGCCAGAAACCCCCGTCCCACCCGGGAGGAGATCCGGGAGGCCCTGTCCGGTAACCTCTGTCGCTGCACGGGCTACACCAAGATCTACGAGGCGGTGGAGGCGGCGGCTGCCCGCCTGGGTTCCGGAGACGCTGAACGGGAAAGGGGGGAGCGAAAGGAGGGTGTGTCATGAGCGGGCATAAGTCCAAGTCCGACTGCGCTATAGTCGGATCGCGCCTTCGCAAGGTGGACGGCCGTGCCAAGGCCACCGGACAGGCCCGGTTCACCGACGATCTCACCTTCCCGGGGATGCTCCACGGGAAGATCCTCCGGAGCCCCCACCCCCATGCCCGGATCGTATCCGTGGACACCACCGCCGCGGAGGCCATGGAAGGGGTATGGGCCGTGGTCACCGGAAGGGAGATGCCCGTCCCCTATGGGGTCATCCCCTGGACCCCCGACGAGACACCCCTCTGCGTGGACCGGGTGCGCTACATCGGGGACGGAGTGGCGGCGGTGGCCGCCGTGGACGAGGACACGGCCCTGGAGGCCCTGAACCGCATCGAGGTGGAGTACGAGGAACTCCCGGCGTATTTGGATCCCCAGGAGGCGTTGGCCGCCACCGGAGACGAGAACAGCCCCTTTATCCACCCTCCCCGAAAGGAGGGGTGGAACGGGAACATCACCAAGAAGGTGCACCTGGACTTCGGGGACGTAGACGGGCTCATGGAGTCGTCCCATGTGGTGGTGGAAGGGGAGTACTTCTTCCAGGGGAGCACCCACGCCCCCATGGAGCCCCACTGCGCCATCGGGCTATGGGAGTCCGACGGACGGGAGGCCGGGGGGCTCTCTACCGCCGGAGGATGGACCTTCCCCGAGAAGCCCGGGATGGGAGGGGAGCCAGGAAAGCATGAGGGGAACGCCCCTTCGGTCCGAGGAAAGCTCACCGTGTGGTCCTCCACCCAGGTGCCCCACTATGTGCACCGGGAGCTGTCCCGGGTCCTGGGGCTGGATCCGGCTCGGGTCCGGGTGGTGCAACCGCCGGTGGGCGGGGCCTTCGGAGGAAAATCCGAGCCCTTCGACCTGGAATTCTGCGTCGCCGCCCTCTCCATGAAGACGGGGCGGCCGGTGAAGATCCTTTACACCCGGGAGGAGTTGTTCTACTCCCACCGGGGCCGCCACCCCTTCCATATGACGTACCGCACCGGGGCCTCTGCCGACGGTCGCCTCCGGTCCGTGGATGCCCGGATCGTCCTGGATGGTGGGGCCTACGCCTCCTTCGGCCTGGTGACCACGTACTACTCGGGCCAGCTTCTCACGGCGCCCTACCACATGCCCGCGTACCGATTCGACTCGGTTCGGTCCTACACGAACAAGCCGGCATGTGGGCCCAAGCGGGGGCACGGCTCGGTGCAGCCCCGGTTCGCCTTCGAGGTGCAACTGGACAAGGTGGCCGAGGCGCTGGAGATGGATCCGGTGGAGCTTCGGCGGGTCAACTTCATGGGGGAGAACACCCGGACGGTGAACGAGCTCCGGGTCACCTCCAACGGGTTCCTGGAGTGCCTGGACGCGGTGGAGGAAGCCAGCGGCTGGCGGGAGCGGTGGCGGCGCCTCCCCCTGGGGCGGGGCCTGGGGGTGGCGGGCTCGTGCTACATTTCCGGGACGAACTATCCGGTCTACCCCAACGAGATGCCCCAGTCCGCCGTACAGATTCAGATCGACCGCTCCGGACGGGTGGCGGTGTTCAGCGGCGCCTCGGAGATCGGTCAGGGGGTGGACTCCATGGTGGCCTACGTGGCGGCCGAGGAGCTGGGCGTTCCTCTGGACTACGTGCGGGTCTACGCCGGAGACACGGACTTCACTCCGGTGGATCTAGGGGCATATTCCTCCCGGGTCACCTTCATGCTGGGCAACGCCTGTCTGGATGCCGCCCGCTCCCTCCGCCGCCGAGTGCAGGACGCCGTGGCGGAGTTCTGGGCGTGCCGTCCCCGGCATGTGATGCTGGCCGGCGGCTGGGCCCTCTACGCTCCGGACACGGAGAGGAAGCTCCCCATCCGGGAGGCCTTCCAGCTCGCCGAGGCGGCGGGTGGGACGCTGGGGGCCACCGGCTGGTACAACACGCCCAAGGACATTCACGGGGAGTACCGAGGCGGAACCATCGGGGCCTCCCCCGCCTACTCCTTCACGGCCCATGTGGCGGAGGTGGACGTGGACGTGGACACCGGGTTCGTGACGGTGGTGAAGATCTGGATCGCCCACGACTGCGGGCGGGCGTTGAATCCCGTCCTGGTGGAGGGGCAGATGGAAGGATCCGCCTACATGGGGGCGGCGGAGGCGCTCATGGAGGAGCAGATCTTCAAGTCGGACGGACAGGGACGGGAGGGCCTGCACAACGCCCCCTCCCTCCTGGACTACAAGCTACCCACCAGCCTGGACACTCCTGAGCTGGAATCTCTCATCGTGGAGTCGTTGGATCCCGAGGGACCGTACGGCGCGAAGGAGGCGGGGGAAGGACCGCTCCACCCGTCCATACCCGCCATCGCCAACGCCATTCACGACGCCGTGGGGATCCGGATGGATTCCCTGCCCTTTTCCCCGCCCAGGGTGTGGCGGGCGATCCAGGAGGCGGGAGGGCCCGGCGCCCTCTCCAAGCCCCCGGCTCCTACAAGACCAAAGCAGGAAGAGGTGGCCCATGCGACGACGCGTCGGTGACGTCCCCGGAAGGGGAGCGATGGCTTTGGCCCTGCTCCTCGCCGTGCCTCTCTGGGGCGTGGCGTGTGGGCCGGACGAGGAGGGGGAACCGCCCCCGGTGCCCGAGGCCTCGGGGCCGGACCCCTTCGCCGACGCCCCGGAGTTCGGGTACGCCGGGCCGGTAGGGGAGCGTCGGGCCGAGTTGGAGGCCCGGACCGACGAAGCCGGCGATCCCGGAGACCTGGAGCTCACCCACGAGACGGAAGAGGACTGGGCGATCCTTCGGGCCACGGTGGAGTGGGCGCTGGAGCAGGGGCTTCACGAGCTTCCTGCAGGTGAGATCATGGCCATCGTGGGCACCACCTTCGTGGGGACCCCGTACCTTCCACAGACGCTGGAGCTTCCCGGGCCGGAGGCCCTGGTGGTGAACCTCCGGGCCCTGGACTGCGTCACCTTCGTGGAAAACATGCTGGCGGTGGCGCACCTCCTCCGAAGCCCGGAGCTGGAATCCCTCCTGGAGGAGGAGGACGCCTTGCGGGAGCGCTACCGGGAGATCCTCACCCGGATTCGTTACCGCCAGGGGGATCTGAACGGATACCCCAGCCGGCTCCACTACTTCTCGGAGTGGATCTCCGACGCAGAGGAAAAGGGCTTGGCCGCAGACATGACCGAGGAGCTGGGCGGCGTCCCCGACACCAGGGAGATCCACTTTATGTCCTCCAATGTGGAAGCGTACCCGAAGCTCCTGGAGGAACCCGAGTTCGTGGACGTCATCCAGGAGACGGAGGAAGAGCTGAACCGTCGCACCCGCTTCCGCATCTCCCAGGACGAGGTGGCGGCGGTGGAGGACGGGATCCAGAACGGCGACATCATCGCCACCACCAGCACGGTGGACGGACTGGACGTGGCACACACCGGAATCGCGCTGCGGCACCGGGGACGGATCCATATCATCCATGCCACCCTGGTGGGCGAGAACGTGGAGATCTCCGAGCTTCCCCTGGCGGAGAGGCTCCAGCGCCTGGACGCCCAGGACGGGATCATGGTGGCCCGCCCGGCAGATCCCCTGGAGGGCGGCGGAGGGGGCTGAGGGCCGGGGAAGGAGAACTGGAATCATGCTTCGGCTTCCGCCCTTCCAATACCACCGACCTTCGCAAGTGGAAGAGGCGGTAGAGCTTCTGGACCGGTATCCCGGGGACGCCATGCCGGTGGCCGGGGGTACGGACCTCATCCCCAACATGAAGCACCGGCTTTTCACACCGGGTCATCTGGTGGCGCTGAAGGGCATCTCCCACCTCCACGGGATTCGGGTGCAGGGTGAGGAGCTGACCATCGGGGCCTGTGCGTCCCTCACCTCCGTGGCCCAAAGCCGGGAGGTCCGCACGCACTTTCCAGCCCTGGCGGAGGCGGCGGGACAGGTGGCGGGACCTCAGCTCCGGAATGCAGGGACCCTGGGGGGGAACCTCTGCCTCGACACCCGGTGCACCTACTACAACCAGACCGAGTTCTGGCGACGGGCCCTGGGCTACTGCCTCAAAAAGGACGGGACGGTGTGCCACGTCACCCGGGTGGGTCGGAAGTGCGTGGCCGCGCACTCGGCGGACACTCCTCCCGTGCTCATGACCCTGGGGGCCCAGGTGGAGCTCGTGGGTCCTTCGGGGTCGCGGGTGCTGCCGGTCCGAGAGTTCTTCGTGGCGGACGGGGTCTGGAACTCCCGCCGGGAGCCAGACGAGATCGTAACCAGAGTTCGGGTTCCACTACAGCCGAAAGCTTTCCATGGATCCGAGGCTTCCGGTGAGGTGAGCACCCGGGTCCGAACAGGATACGCCAAGCTTCGGCAGCGAGGGGCCATCGATTTTCCCCTCCTGACGGTGGCCGTGGCGGTGGCCCTGGCTCCCGACGGGACCGTGACGTGGGTGCGAGGCGTGGTGACGGGGCTCGGGGCCAGGCCTCGGGAGCTCACCGGCTGGGAGGAAATCGCAGTGGGTGAGCCCCTCACCCCCGAGGTGGTGGAGGCCCTGGCGGAGCGCGCCGGACAGCAGTGCCGACCCCTGGAAAACATGATCCAGGACCCGGGATGGCGAGGGGCAATGGTGCCCGTCTACGTCCGGCGGGCACTGGGGAAAGCGGTGAAGCAGGGGGGCGGGGGGTCCCTCTGATGGCTCGGTCTCGCCGCACCGGGTGGGAACCGGAGCCTTCATGGGGCGTATCCGGGGGGCGCGCCTCCCGGTGGATCCTCTCCTTCCGGTTCAGGAGGGAGTGGGATAGGGGGGGCTGTGAGCACGTCCTGCGGTTTGTCGTTGGACCCCGTGGTCCCACCTTCGAAGTGAGGGTTTTGCCATGCCATTGGAAGTGGGACGTAAAGCACCGGACTTCGAGCTGCCGCTGAAGCCGGGTGAGGCGCCCCTACGGCTTTCGGATTACCGGGGGGATCGGGCGGTGGTGATCCTCTTCTTCCCTCTGGCCTTTTCCCCGGTGTGTACGGAAGAGGTCATCGAGGTGGTGAACGGATACAGGGAGTGGACGGATCTCGAGGCCGAGGTCATCGGGATCAGCGTGGACTCCCCCTTCGTCACCGAGAAGTTCGCCGACGAGTGCGGCGCAACCTTCCCCATCCTCTCCGACTTCAACCGAACCGCGACTCGGGCGTATGATGTCCTCTGCACTGACTACTGTGGTCTCACGGACGTGGCCAACCGAGCGGCCTTCGTGGTGGACCGGGACGGTGCCATCGTCTACTCCTGGATGTCGGAGGACCCCACGGTCCTCCCCAACTTTTCCGCTCTCAAGGCGGCCCTCCGGGACGCCGCGTCCGCTATGGCCTGAGGCGGGGATCGAGCCGCGCGTTCCATGACGGAGAGTGGGTCCGAATCCGGGCCCGGTTCGGACGAGGATCGGGCTGTGGAGCTGGCGGCCTTTCAGTATCGGCACGAGGCCGAGCTGGCCCTGGGGTTCCTGGAGAAGGCCGGAGTCCGGGCCGTGGTGGTGGGAGACGCCGCAGGGGAGATTCAGTTCGGGAAGGGCTTCTCGTCCCGGAGCCGCCTCCTGGTTCGGGCCCGGGACCGGGAGCAGGGAGAGGAGGTGCTCCGGCAGGCGGGAATCCAGGGGAGCGAGGACTCCTAACGGGTCACATCACCACCCGGTAGCTCAGCCCCAGAATCTCGGCCCCGGGGTTGGAGCTTCCGAGTCCGGCGTTGGAGATGTGATAGAAGAAGAGGGAGACTCCCTGTCCTTCGTGGACCGTCCAGTCCACTTGGAGGGAAGAGCGGAACTGTACAGGGCTTCCCAATTCCATTCCCGTTCCGGCCTCGTAGAGACCGGCTCCCAGGGAGGGAGTAACCTCCAGACCCCACCGGAGTCCCACGGGTAGCTGGAGCCCGAAATATCCGTATCCTGCACCGTCTGCCGAGAACAGTCCCCCCACGTAGGGCCACACATGCCCCAGGAGTGGGTAGGGCCACCGGTACCCGAGCTCCAGCCCGAGGGAGGAGTCGTTTCGCTGAGCCACGTCGAAGTAGGCGATGCCTACCGACACGGCAGGATGTGGGGCATCGTCCTGGCCGTCCACGAGCTGGGCGGAAAGCTCCGGTGTGGCGAGGACGGCGAAGCAGAACAGGCCTACAAAGAGCACCCGACCCTCTCGGACGCGGTCCAGAAGGGACTTGGCGGAACGTGGGCCGGACCGACCTCGGGCATCGTGGACGGTTTCTGTCACCCTCGGTCTCATCCCCTTTCCAACACCATGGCGAACCCCATTCCTCCGGCGGCGCAGACGGTGAGAAGGCCCAGCTCCACGTCCCGCCGCTGCATCTCCCGAGCCAGGGTGGTGGTGAGGCGGGCGCCGGTGGCACCGAAGGGGTGTCCGATGGCGATGGAGCCCCCCATGACGTTGATCCGCTCCGGATCGGGATGACCCACCGCCTCGTCCCGGTCCAACTCCGATCGGGCGAATTCCCGGGAGTCCAAGGCCTGAAGGTTTGAAAGGACCTGGGCGGCGAAGGCCTCGTGCATCTCCATGAGGCCCACTTCGGACATGGCCACGCCCGCCCGTTCCAGCGCCTTCGGGGCGGCGTACGCCGGACCCTGGAGGAGCTGGTCCCCGGGGTCCAAAGCGGAGAAGGCGTAACTCCGGATCCACGCCAGGGGTTCGACTCCGTGGGCTCGCACCGCCTCCTCGGACATGAGGAGGACGGCGGCCCCTCCGTCGGTGAGGGGCGAAGCGTTCCCCGCCGTCACCGAACCCCGCTTTCGGTCGAAGACGGGGGGAAGCTTGGTCAGCGCCTCCATGCTGGTGTCCTCCCGGACGCCGTTGTCCCGGTCCACCACTTCCTGGAACTCGGGGGGGCGGTAGACCGGGGTCACCTCGGCGGAAAGCCGTCCGTCCCGGATGCCGGCCAGGGCCCGTTGGTGGGACCGAAGTGCCCAGGCGTCCTGCTCCTCCCGGAGGATCCCGTTCTCCTTGGCCATCCGCTCCGCCGCCTCTCCCATGGTCTCCCCCGTGGAGTACTCCGCGATCTGCGGCGCCTGCGGGAGAAGGTCTCGTGGGCCCAGTCCCCGGAAGGCTTTCACCCGGCCGCCCACGGACTTGGCACGGGAGGCCTGCGCCAGGCTTTCCCCGAGCCGCTCCGAAACGGTAATGGGGATCCGGGAGAGGGACTCGGCGCCACCGGCCACCACGATGTGAGCGTAGCCCCGATGAATCAGGTCATTCCCGTCGGCGATGGCCTGGTTGGCCGAGGCGCAGGCCCGGGAGACGGTAGAGGCGGGCACGGTGGCCGGGAGCACGGAAAGCCCCACCTCTCGGGCCATGTTGGGCGCCCGGGGGTCGTGGACCACGGTCCCGAACACCAGCTCGTCCACATCTTCCGGAGCAAGGTCCGCCCGGGCCAGGAGCTCCCGCACCGCCACCCGTCCCAGCTCGATGGCGGACAGGGTGCGCAGCGTCGTGCCTGCCCGGGTGAAGGGGGTTCGACATCCAGCCACCACCGCGGTTCTCATCCCACGTCCCTCCAGCCAACGATCCGTGTGCGACCTGCGGTCGGGAGTGGCCCCTGGTACCCCCTCCCGTACTTCTCCGGTCCCCCCCTGGCTCACCCCGGCCGTTTCGGAGTACCCTATCCACCATGGACGAGACGGGGATGGAGAGAGCCCCTGCCGGGCTCACGCTTCGACGCGCCGGTGATGAGGACGCCCGGGGGCTGGCAGCCCTCTGGAACCACGCCTTTCCAGGTGAGCGGAGTGCCGAGGAGCGAATCCGCGACCTGGAGGCCGGCAGCGTCTACGGGGGGCTCGAAACCGCGTGGGTAGCCGAGGGTGACGGAGGGCGTCGGGCAGGGGCCTTCCGGATCTACGATCTGGAGCTGCACCTGAGGGGACGGCCCTTCCGCACCATGGGCCTGGCGGCGGTGGCCGTGGAGCCGGAGTGGCGCCGCCGAGGGGTGGGCCGGTGGATGTGCCGGGAGGCCTTGCGACTCGGTCGAGAGGAAGGGGCGGTCCTGGCCCTCCTCTATCCGTACCGCGTGGACTTCTACGCCCGTCTCGGCTTCACGTCGGCGGGGGAGCTGCACCGCTACCGTTTCCATCCGGAAGAGCTTCCCACCTTCCCCGGGCGGGAGGCGGTGGTCCGGGCCGATCCGGCGGAGGTGGAGGAACTGGTGGCCCGGCTCTACGCCCAGGCCACCCGACGGAGAAACGGCCTTCTCACCCGACCGCGAGAGGCCTGGCGGCACCTGTACGCCCCCAACGCCACTGTCCTCCTCCACCAGGAGGCGGCAGGGGAGCCTTCCGCGTACGCCGTGGTCCACCCGGGCCCGGGTCCGGTGGAGACGGGGCCCGCCCTGCACGTTCGAGAACTCCTGGCCCTGGAAATGACCGGGTACCGGGCGCTTCTGGGGTGGATCTCCGCCCAACGGGGAGCGTGGCGCCACGTGGTGTACGATGCCCTCCCCGGAGAGGGCTTCCACCGGATCCTGGGCCACCCGCGCCTCCCCGGGACGGGGACGGTGCGAGACCTCTGGTTCCAGTCCGCCGTGCTCCTCCGGGGGCCCATGCTCCGGATCCTGAACCTGGAGGCCCTCCTCACCGGCACGGCCCAGAACCAAGGGGACGCAGTGCTGCCGGTTCTGGACTCGGAGGTCCCGGAGAACGCCGGCGTCTGGACGCTGGGGGAGGGGGAGGCCGTCCGGGCCCGGAAGGAAGCGGGAGAGGGAGGAGTGCCCATCCGCGTTCTCACGGATCTGCTGGTGTCCGGGACGCTCCCAGGCGGACCCCGGCCTGCGGAAGAGTGGGAGCCGGCGCTGGGGTTGGAAGACTTTCAGACCCTGGACACCTTCTGATGGCTGCGGCCGGCAGGAAGGGGGGCTCCGGATGGGCCGTACGCTTCCATGTGTCCATTCCTCACTACCTCCTGGCCCGGAGCGCAGGCCGCTTCAGCGAGTGGTTCCGGTTCGGGCCGCCGTCGGCCGTACGCTTCGAGTCGCTTTCCGCACTCCGGCTTCCGGGGTCCGAATGGACACGACTCAAGGTCCGGGCCGCGGGGATCTGCGGCACCGACATTGCAAACCTGAGCTTTTCGGCCAGCCCCGCCATGGAGCCCTTCGGCTCCTTTCCCGCGGTGCCCGGGCACGAGATCCTGGCCGAGGTGGTGGAGGTAGGGGACCGGGTGTCCGGCGTGGAGGTGGGACAGCTCGTGGCGGTGGACCCCTTCCTCTCGTGCAGCGTGCGAGGGCACGCGGATGCGTGCCCCTCATGTGAAGAGGGTCGGCCCGGCACCTGCGAGATGGCCGGCGAGGACGGCACGGTGGAGGTGGATGGGCGGCCCCTGGGCCCGGGGATCACCGTCGGGTACCACCGGGATCTTCCGGGAGGCTGGGGAGAGGAGATCCTGGCCCACAACGCTCAACTCCACCCCGTCCCCGATGGGCTTCCATCCCGAGTCGGGGTCCTCACCGAGCCCCTGGCCATCGGGGTCCACGCCGTCCTGGGCGCTCCGCCGGCCCCGGAAGAGGAGGTCCTGGTCATCGGAAGCGGCCCCATCGCTTTGGGCACGATCTGGGCCCTTCGGGCCCTGGGTTTTCCCGGGACCATCGTCTCCCAGACGAAGCGCAGTCACGAGGCGAAGCTCGCCCGGAAGCTGGGGGCCACCGAGGTGGTTTCCCCCGGGCTGGAAGCCCGTCAGGCCCTGGTAGAGACCGGAGCCATGGCCTACCAGCCCATCGTGGGCCCTGAGGTATACTCTGGTGGGGGGTTTCCCCTGATCTTCGACTGCGTGGGGAACCGGGGAAGCCTGGATCAGGCCCTCCGTTTCGCCGCCCCTCGTGGACGGCTTGTGGTTCTCGGGTGCGCCGGGGAGATCCCGAAACTGGATCTCACCTTCCTCTGGGCCCGGGAGCTCACCGTTCGTGGGTTCGTAGGCTACGGAGAGGAGGAGTGGCGGGGGGAGCGCCTGCACACCTTCCGCATCGTGCACCGGCTCCTGGAGGAGGCGCCGGCCCCGGTACACGAGCTGGTGACCCACATCTTCCCCTTGGACGAGTACAGGAGCGGCCTCTCCGCCGCCGCCAACCACCGGAGGAGCGGTGCGGTGAAAGTGGTGCTGGAGCCCTGAGGGCTAGAAGGCCGTTGAAGAAGTACAGGGACCACCGAGAAGGGGTCTTGCGGTCCTGGTCTAGGCGGAGCTCCGAAAGCGATGCCTTGCGCATCGGTGAGGTGCTCCAACGACGACCCAGGGCCGCAACCCCCCTTCTCCCTTCGGGTTGGGGCGGCAGGGAGCCCCCTCGGTCGTTGGCTCCCCTCGACGTAGCTTGGGCTATGCCTTCGGGTCGCCGCCTACGAGGCGGCTCCCTGGCGCTCCCAACGGTGGCGCCCTGTACTT
>SKZC01000167.1 GCA_007127575.1 Gemmatimonadota bacterium | reverse complement strand
TATATCCACCCCCTGTACGGTCTGGATGGGGAGGAACCGGATGAAGGGGGGGAGGCGGGCGGGGAGGAGGACTCCTCCACCGGCGCGGCGGATCCTGCCAACGAGTACCTCCTGGCTTCTTCGCTCTTGAGTGATGCCGGGTTCGAGCACTACGAGCTGGAGTCCCTGGCTCGACCGGGGCAACGGTCCGGGCACGGTCGGGCCTACGCTTCAGGTGGCCCGTATCTGGGACTGGGTCCGGCGGCACATTCCTTCTTGCCGCCGATGCGGCGCTGGAACCTGGCCGAGTGGGGCGCATACTCTACCATGGTCCGGAGTGGCCGACTTCCTCTGGGGGGGTGTGAGCGTCCCGGATCGCGAGCCCGGGCCCTGGAGCGGATCTGGATGAGGCTTCGGACTGCGGAGGGGCTCCCCCGGACAGCTCTGCCTGCGGGAGTCGAGGGGATGGTGGAGGCGTGGCGTGAAGAAGGGTGGGTGAAGGCGGACCACCGGACCCTCCGCTTCACCCCTTCCGGGTGGGTGCAACTGGATCGTAGGGTGGCGGAGCTGGCCGAGTACCTCTCCACTTGACCGCTATCTCAAGGGTCGTCGAACTTCGGGTCAACTATGGCCGACACTGAAAAGAAGGAACGGAAGAGCGCAACCACGCTCACGGACCGGGAACGAAAGGTCCTGGACGCCGTGGTGCGCATCTACGTGGAGACCGCAGAGCCTGCCGGAAGCCGAAACGTGGCTCGCCGCTCGGATCTGGGGGTCTCCCCCGCTACGGTCCGGAACACCATGAGCGACCTGGAGGAGAAGGGCTTTCTCTTCCACCCGCACACCTCCGCCGGTCGGGTCCCCACGGACCAGGCGTACCGCCTCTTCGTGGAGGAGCTCATGAGGCCGGCGGTCCTGACGGAGAAGGAGCGGGAGCGACTGGAGCAGGTGCTGGAGGGAACCACGGCCGCGGCGGTGGAGCGACTGGTTCGAAATGCGACCCGGGCCCTGAGCGTCCTCTCCCACGAATTGGGTGTGGCCGCCGGGCCGTCCCTGGACCAGGCGGTGCTGGAAAAGCTGGACCTGATCCAGGTTTCCTCGAACAAGGTGCTCCTGGTGGCCTCCATCCGGAGCGGAGTGGTCCGGACGGTCTACGTGGACCTTCCGGGAGAGGTGCCGGAGGAGACCCTGGTGACCTTGACCCTCCTTCTGAATGAGCGTCTTGCGGGATTGACGTTGGAGGAGATTCGGGAGACCTTCGCGGCCCGGATGCGGGATGCCATGCCCGACGAGGACTCGGTCGCCGAAGAGCTTCTGAACATCTTCATGCAGTCCAGCCAGGAGATCTTCGATTTCCCCGCAGAGGGGGGTGGGCACATCCACCTGGGCAACGCCAGCGTTCTGGCGAGCCAGCCCGAGTTCACCAGTGGGGAGCGGATGCGGAGCCTCCTGGAGCTCACGGAGCGCCCGGAGCTTCTGGCCTCGGTGCTGGGAGGGCGAGACCACCGGCACGGGATCCAGATCACCATCGGGGGCGAGCACGGCCAGGCGGAGTTGGCCGACTTCACTCTGGTGACCGCCGAGTACCGGGTGGGCGGCCTCAAGGGGATCATCGGGGTCATTGGCCCCACCCGCATGCCGTACGAAAAAGTCATCGCCATCGTGGACCACACGTCCTCTCTGGTGAACAAGATCCTCGAGTAGCCTCCGGGAGCGGCGGCGTTCCGGCGTCTGCCATGGCGCTGGAGGTTCACATCGACACCAACGGAGATCATGTCGGACTACTATGAAGTCCTGGGGGTGCCCCGGGACGCGGATACCGAGGCCATCAAGAAGGCCTACCGGAAGCAGGCCCTGAAGTACCACCCGGATCAGAATCAGGGCTCCAAGGAGGCCGAGGCCCGGTTCAAGGAGATCTCCGAAGCCTACGAGGTCCTGAAGGATCCGGAAAAGCGGAATCGCTACGACCGGTTCGGCGAAGCCGGCGTCAAATCCGGGGCCGGGGGAGGTGGGTTCCATGGCTTCGACCTCCACGACGCCATCGAGATCTTCATGAGAGACTTCGGAGGGGCGGGAGGTGCCGCCGGCTTCGAAGAGGTCTTTGGCCGTCGGAGTCGTGGCGGAGGACGGCGGGGCCGGGGTCAGGCCCAGAAGGGGGAAAGCATTCGGGTGCGCCTTCCCATCACGCTGGAAGAAGTGGCGTCCGGGACGAGAAAGACACTGGAGGTGGCCCTCCTGGACCCCTGCTACCGGTGCGAAGGAAGTGGAGGAAAGGGGGGAGCGAAGCCCTCTCCCTGTTCCACCTGTCAGGGAACGGGGGAGGAGCGAGTGGCCCAGCGCTCCGTCTTTGGCCAGTTCGTCAGCGTCACGGTCTGCCGTTCCTGCGGAGGGGAGGGTCAGGTGATCCAGGATCCCTGCACCGCCTGCCGCGGCGAGGGCCGGGTCCGGGAGAGGCGGAACTTGGAGGTGGAGGTTCCGGCCGGCGTCACCTCGGAGAACTTCCTCACCCTCAGGGGCCAGGGGAACGTGGGGCCCAGGGGAGGCCCTCGGGGTGACGTCCTGGTCCTCCTCCAGGTCCAGGACGACCCCCGGTTCCAGCGGGATGGAGCGGATCTCCTCTATGAGCTTCCGGTCACCTTTTCGCAGGCGGCCCTGGGGGACGAGGTGGAGGTGCCCACCGTCCGGGAACCGGTGCGGGTGAAGATCCCCTCCGGGACCCAGAGCGGCCAGGTCCTTCGCCTCAAGGGGCTGGGGCTTCCCGAGCTCAACGGGAGGGGCTCCGGGGATCAGCTCGTCCGGGTCCGGGTCTGGGTTCCGAATCGCTTGACTCGGGCACAGGAGGAGCTTCTCCAGAAGCTGCGTGAGGTGGAGGACGGAGCGCCGACCCGAATCGAGCGGGAGGAAGGAAAGCGGGGCTTCTGGTCCAAGGTGAAGGAGGCCTTCACCTCCGGATGAGCGCGCCCCGACGCTGGCTCGTCCTCTCCGTCCGGGACCGTTCGGGGACGGCCCACGTGTCGGAGCTTCTCCCGGAGGCACTTCGGCGTCTCGGGGGGCGAGGGGCGGCGGAGGACGAAGAGGGAGGCTTCGTGGCGTATCTGCCCGACCTGGAGGAGGTTGAGAGCTTTGTGGAGGAGGCTCGGCGGGAGATGGAAAGCTTCACGGGAACCTCCAGCTTGGATCTCTCCTGGCGGTGGCAGGAGCACGAAGAGTGGGAGGAGACCTGGAGGCGGGGCTTTCAGCCGAGACGGGTCACCGAGCGCCTCGTGGTGAGCCCCTCGTGGGTGGATCCGAAGCCGGGTCCCGGCGAGCTTGTCATCACCCTGGATCCGGGTGTGGCCTTCGGAACGGGGGAGCATCCCACCACTCGGGGCTCCCTCCGACTTCTGGACCGAGTCGTGGAGCCCGGGACCCGCTGGGCCGATGTGGGGGCGGGGTCCGGGATCCTGGCCATCGCCCTGGCCCGGCTCGGCGCATCCCACGTCCTGGCGGTGGAGCCCGACCCCCTGGCCTGTACAGCCGCCGCCGAAAACCTCAGCACCAACGGGGTGGAGGCGGTGGTGGAGCTCCTCCACGCCCAGGCCACCCCGGATCTACTGGACCGGGTGGGACCCTTCGACGGTATCGCCTCCAACATCGAGTGTGGAGTGATCCTCTCTCTCCTGGGCGCCTACCGCCGAGCCCTGGCTCCGGAGGGGGAGTTGGTGGTGAGCGGGATCCTTCACCATGAGGTGGAGGGGTTTCTTCAGGAGGCCCGCCGCCTCGGCCTCCACCTCACGGATGAGGACCGGGAGGAGGAGTGGTGGAGCGGACACCTCCGGATCCAGGATTGAGACGGATTCGGCGGAATTCGGCCATCATCCGGGCCCACCGATACAGGGCCGGCCTGGAACGAGGGTCCAGATGGACGGAGAGACACCGGAGGCTTTCCAGGAGAATTCGGCGAACCCGATCTTCGGGTTCCTCGCTGGGCCACGGGGCGGGAGCGAGACCCAGGGGAACCACCCATGGCTCGGTCAGGGGCTGGATGGGCTGTACCCCGCCCTCACGGACCCGGGCGTGATCGGTGCCCAGCGCCGGTGTCGGCGGCTCCAGGACGCGGAAGAGGTCCGGCCGGCTCTTCAGAAGTTGGAGGAGCTCCCGGGAGCTTCTGGGCGGCCGGACCAGCTCTCCGTCCAGGAGGGGGAGGATGGAGCTCAGTGGATGGGCCGGTTCCCGGTGACGCTGGAGGAGGTGCAGAATCCGTGGGGCGGTGGCTTGGTCCATGGGATCTCCCGTCGAAGTGCGTAGGGTTGGAGGTGGCGACGCTACGGAACGCAGCCCGACGGGGCCATAGCTGAATGGGACGGTGAGCTCGAGGACGTACGGAGAACGGGAGGAGTGCACGCGGACCGGATTACGGAGGAGGAGCGTGGCATGACGGAGGAGCCGAACGACCCGAAGTGCGTGTTTTGTCGGATCGCCCAGGGGGAGCTGGAATCGGAGCGGGTCCTGGAACAGGACGACGTTCTGGCATTCCGGGACCTGAATCCGCAGGCGCCCAGCCACATCCTGGTCATCCCACGCCGACACATCCCGGCGGTGGCCAAGCTTCAAGAGGGGGACGGCGAGGTGGCGGGCCGGCTCCTCCTGGCCGCCCGGGAGGTGGCGGAGGCGGAGGGCCTGGAGGAGGGGGGGTACCGGCTGGTGGTGAATCAGGGGAGGGACGGAGGGCAGACGGTGGACCACCTTCACCTCCATGTCCTGGGAGGACGGCCCATGAGGTGGCCACCGGGATGATCCTCCCCGCCAGCCGAACGGGACGGCGCGGACCGTGACGGAACACGCCCTTCGGGTCCTGGAGTTTCAACCCACCCTGGAGCGGGTGGCCCAACGGGCGTCCAGCGAGATGGGTCGAGAGGCCGTCCGGTCCCTCCGTCCTATGGAGAGCCGGGCAGACGCGGCTCGGGAGTTGGACCGGGTGTACGAGACCCGACAGCTCCGGCACCATCGCCCCGATTGGTCGCCCCCCGGGGTCCCGGACGTTCGCCGGGCCCTCCGGGTGCTGGAGGTGGAGGGAGGGGTACTGGAGCCCCGGGACCTCCTCCTTCTGGGCCACCTCCTGGAGTCCTCCCGGCTCCTGGCCGCAGCGTTGGCCAGGAGAGTCGATGAGGAGGAGCGACCGGCCCTCTCGGTCCTCCGGGAGCTCCTGCACCGGGACCCCCAGGAGGAGGAACGGGTCGCCCGGGTGGTGGACCCGGAGGGGGAGGTGAAGGACGGGGCCAGCGCCGAGCTTCGCGGAATCCGGCTGGGGCTCCGTCGGGCCCGCAGCCGCATCGTGTCCAAGTTGGAACAGTTTCTCACCTCCCTTCCCGAGCGATGGCGGGTCCCCGACGCCTCCGTCTCCGTCCGGGAGGGCCGCTACGTAATCCCGTTGCGCAGGGAGGCCAAGGGAGAGGTGGGGGGAGTGATCCACGGAGAGTCGGGCAGTGGCGCCACCCTCTTCGTGGAGCCGCCCCTGGCCATATCCCTCATGAACGAGCTCCGGGATCTGGAGCGAGAGGAGGAGCGGGAAGTACGCCGCATCCTCCAGGAGGCGTCCCGCCGCCTTCGGCCTCGCCGGGAGGTTCTGGATGGGACGTTCCAGGCGTTGGTGGACTTCGATACCCTCTGGGCCCGGGCCTGTACGGCGGACGAGTGGGAGGCCGCGCTCCCCACCCTGGTATCGGCGGCGGAGGGCCTCACCCTGGTAGACGCCCGTCATCCTCTCCTTCTGGAACAGCTCGGCTCCGAGGTGGTTCCGTACCACCTGGAGATGGGGGAAGGAGAGCGGGTGCTGGTGGTTTCCGGTCCGAACACCGGGGGGAAGACCGTCTTCCTCAAGGCCGTCGGGCTCTTCCTGGTTCTGGGCGCCAGCGGTGTAGTCCCCCCGGTAGGCGAAGGAAGCCGCCTACCCTTCGTCCGTCGCTTTTTCGCGGACATCGGAGACGAGCAGTCCATCCAGGAGAGCCTCTCCACCTTTTCCGCCCACCTTCAGAACCAGCACCGGATCGTGGAGGGAGCCGACGCCGACTCCCTGGTCCTCATGGATGAGATGGGGACCGGGACGGATCCGGCGGAGGGGGCGGCTCTGGCCCGGGCGGTTCTGGAGGAGCTCTCCCAGCGCGGTCCCCTGACCCTGGTGACCTCCCATCTGGGTGCGCTGAAGCGTCTCGCCGGCGAAGTGCCCGGCGTGGTGAACGCCTCGCTCCAGTTCGATCCGGACCGCATCGCCCCCACCTACGTTCTCCAGAAGGGACGGCCGGGGCGGAGCTACGGGTTGGCCATCGCTCGACGGTTGGGGTTTCCCGCCGCCGTCCTGGATCGAGCCGAGGGCCACCTGGGGGAGGCGGAGGTGAGCATGGAGGAGCTTCTGGAGAGCCTGGAGCGGAAGGAGCGGGAGGCTCGGGAGCTCCTGGAGGCCACTGAGCGTCGGGACCGGAAAGTGGAAGAGCTGGAAGCGGAGCTGGACCGTCGCGAGGAGGAGCTGCGCGAGCGGGAGCGGACGGCGGAGAAGAGGGCTCGGGAGGAGGCTCGACGACTTCTCATGGAAGCTCGTCAGGAGGTGGAGGAGGCCATCCACGAGGTTCGGTCCGGTGGCGAGGAGGCCCTGGAGGAGACGGCCCGCCGGGCCCGCCGCCGGGTGGAAGACGCCGCCGACCATCAGCGGGAGCGGGCTCCGGAGGTGGAGCGGGTCCGGAAAGGGGCTCCCACCCTGGAGGTGGGGGACCGGGTCCGGGTCCAGGGTGGGGGGGTGCGCGGTGTGGTGACGGAGGTCCGGGACGACCGCGTCGTGGTGGACGCCTCGGGGATGCGGCTTCAGCTTCCGGCCACGGAGCTGGAGGTGGTGAGCCGGAACGAGGGAAAGACGGCACGGGCCGCCGCCGAAGGGGGATCCGGCTCCCCTTCTCATGGGGGGGACTCCGGCGCAGGGGGGTGGACGGCTCCTGCTCCCGACGCCTCCACCGAGGTGGATCTCCGGGGACTCCGGTTGGACGAGGTGGATGGACCCCTCCAGAAGGCGTTGGACGACGCGGTTCTGGCGGACCTGCCTCAGCTCCTGGTCATTCACGGGAAGGGGACCGGGGCCCTCCGCTCCCGGGTCCGTGAAGTCCTGGAGGGGGATCCCCGGGTGGAGGAATTCCGGGCCGGAGAGCCCGGAGAGGGGGGGAGCGGGGTGACTGTGGTGCACTTCCGATGATCCCGGATTCGGTGGTGGAGGAGGTTCGGGCCCGGGCCGACCTGGTGGAGATCATCGGGGAGCATGTATCCCTGAAGCGGGCCGGAAAGGAGTTCAAGTCGAGCTGCCCGTTCCACGACGACCGGACTCCCAGCTTCTACGTGGTTCCCGACAAGGGGTTCTACAAGTGTTTCGGGTGCGGGGAGTCCGGAGACGTCTTCGCGTTCCTCATGAAGCGCTCCGGGCTCGATTTCGTGGAGGCTGTGAAGGAGGTGGGACGCCGGTGCGGGGTGGAGGTGGAGGAGGTGGGGAAGGGCCGGGAGGAGGACCCTCATCGGGAGCTCCACGAGGCCAACGCCTTCGCCCGGGACTTCTTTCGGGAGGCCCTGGAGGGGGATGGGGGTGAGGGTGCACGCCGATATCTGGACGGTCGTGGCGTGGACCCGGAGACCCGGGAACGGTTCACTCTTGGACTGGCTCCGGATGGGTGGCGAAACCTCCGGGAGGCGGCGGCCCGGCACGGGATCGAGGACCGGGTCCTCCTGGAGGTGGGACTCCTCACCACCAGTGAACGGAGCGCCGAGCCCTACGACCGCTTCCGGAACCGGATCGTTTTTCCCATCGAAGGGGTGACGGGAAAGGTGGTGGCCTTTGGCGGTCGGGCGCTGGGGTCCGAGGGACCGGGGGTTCCCAAGTATCTGAATTCCCCGGAGAGCCCCGTCTACCATAAGGGCTGGGTTCTCTACGGTCTCTCCCGGGCCCGTCATCCCATCCGGAGGGAGGAGGTGGGCCTTCTGGTGGAGGGGTATATGGACGTGGTGTCCCTGGCGGCGGCGGGGGTGGAGACGGCGGTGGCCACGTTGGGAACGGCCCTCACACCGGATCAAGCCGCCCTTCTGAGTCGGTACACCTCCCGGGTCCTCATCCTTTTCGACTCCGACGACGCCGGCTTGCGGGCGAGCTTTCGCGCCGGCGATGCGCTTCTGGCCCACCGGGTCCACCCCTCCGTGGTGACGTTGCCGCCGGGGGAGGACCCGGACAGCCTGGTTCGTCGTGAGGGCCCCGAAGGGCTCCGCCCCTACCTTGACGGGGCTGTGGACCTCCTGGACCGAAAGCTCCAGATCCTGGAGGAGCGGAACCACTTCGCCTCCATCGACAAGACGCGTCAGGCGGTGGATCGCCTCCTTCCCACCTTGAGGGCTGCCGCGGACCCGGCGCTTCGGGATCTCTATGTGGCCAAGGTGGCGGACCGGACCGGCGTGCGCCGAGAGACCCTGGAGGAGGAAATGGCCCGGAAGGACGCCCGGGGACGACCCGTGCCCAGTGGGGGACGGTCCGCCCGGCCCGGAGCCGCCAGGCGGTCGCGCTCTCCCGCGCCGCCCATCTCCGGAATGGGCGCGGAGCGAAAGGTCCTCCACCTCCTCCTGCGGGCCCGGGAGCGGGTGGAGGATGCGGCGGAGCGGATCGGACCCGAGGATTTCCACGATCCCTCCTACCGGGAGATCTTCCAGGCGTTGATCTCAGATCCTTCGCTCCAGGCTCCCACCCCCGGGATGAGCCCCACGGCCACCCGTCGATTTCAGGAGCTCTTGGACGACCCGGAGGAACTACTCCACGCCGGACGGGTCTTCGAGGAGTCCGTTGCCCGGATCCGAGGTCGGAGTCTGGATCGACGGCAGGAAGAGTTGGATCGGCGGCTCGAGCGGGCCCGTTCCCAGGAGGAGCGGCGGTCCCTGGTGGCCGAGAAGGCGCGACTTCGCCGGGAGCGAAACGAGATCGGGGTGGACTGGTCCGCCGCCGCCCGCCGGAGCCTGAAGCGAGGGGACCGGGATTCCCCCCCATGACCGACTTCCAGGACGGAGAGGTATGAGCGACGGAAACATGACGACTCTGCAGGATCTCCAGAAGCTGGACGAGGAGATTCGGAAGGTCCGTGAGCGGATCCAGGCGTTGGACGAAGAGCTGGCCGGGGCGGAGGAGCCCCTTATGGAGGTGCAGAAGGAAGCCGAAGCCACCCGGGAGCGCCTGACACAGATGAAGGTGGACGAGCGGAGGCTGGAGAGCTCCGCCGACGAAAAGCGGGCCCGGGCCAAGAAGCTGGATGACCGGATGGAGCAGGTCCGGAACCTCCGGGAGGAGGTGGCGGTTCGAGCGGAGCTGGACATCGTGCGGCGAGCCGTGGAGGCGGACGAACAGGAGGCGTTGGGCCTCCTGGACCAGATCCGTCGCACCGAGGACACCCTGGAGGAGTTGGAGGGCCGGGTGGACGAGGCCCAGGCGGAGCTGGAGCCTCGAAGGCAGGAGCTGGCTCAGGAACGAGCCCGCCAGGAGGAGTTCCTCCACGAGCTCACCGGGCGCAGGGAGGACTACGTGGATCAGATCGGAGAGGGGGAGCGAAGGGTCTACGAGAGCTTTCGCTCCAGCGGCCGAAGCGTGGTGGTGGCCCAGCTTCTGGAAGACGGCGCGTGCGGTCATTGCTTCGGCATGGTTCCCCTCCAGGTCCAGAATGAGATCCGGGGTGGGGCGAAGATGGTGCGCTGTGAAGCGTGTGGCGTGATCCTCACGCCCCCCAATGGAGGGGGAGACGCGACGGGCTCCTCCGACGGGTGAGCCCGGCGAAGGGCCCCGCAGGGGCCACTCTTCCCCCACCCCCGTCCCCCACCTGGGAACCGCGGCCCGCAGTGGCGCCGGAGGTGGTGGCTCCCCTGGTGGAGGAGCTGGGCCTCCCGGGACCCCTCTGTGAGCTGCTGGCCGCCCGAGGTCTGGAGGACCCCGAGGCCGCCAAGAGCTTCCTCCGGCCCCTCCTGGACACGGTCCCGGGCCCGGAGCGCCTCCGGGACGCCCTGCGGGCTTCCCGACGCATAGCCGAGGCGGTCCGGCGAGGGGAGACCATTCTGGTCCACGGAGACTACGACGTGGACGGGATCGCCGGGACGGCGCTGTTGGTGCGAGGCCTACGCCGCCTTGGTGGTGAGGCGGTGCCTTTCGTGCCTCACAGGGTCCGCGACGGGTACGACTTCGGCCCCGCAGGGCTTCAGGCGGCCCAGGAGGCCTCCGCCCGCCTCGTCATCACCGTGGACTCGGGGGTCACGGCCCACGGTCCTCTGAGACGCGCCCGGGAGATGGGGATCGACGTGGTGGTGACGGACCACCACACCCCCGAGGACACCCTCCCCCCCGCTGAAGCCGTGGTGAACCCCAACCGGTCCGACTGTCCCTATCCCTTCAAGGGGCTCTGCGGGACGGCGGTTGCCTTCAAGCTCCTCCTCCTCACCGCCCGGGAGCTGGGGGCCGAAGAGGCGTCCTTCCTGGGCCATCTGGATCTGGTGGCCCTGGCCACGGTGGCCGACCTGGTTCCCCTGGAGGGAGAAAACCGGACCCTGGTGCGGTACGGGCTCCGGGCGCTGGCCGCCACCGAGACGGTGGGGCTCCGGGCCCTCATTCGGGAGGCGGGGTTGGAAGGGGAGGAGGTGGACGCAGGGCAGGTGGGCTTCGTCCTGGCCCCGCGGATCAACGCTGCCGGGCGGATCTCCGAGCCCAGTCGGGCCCTCCGGCTCTTCCTCACGGACGACCCCGAGGAGGCCCGGGAGCTGGCCCGTCACCTGGAAGGGGAGAACCGGCTCCGGCGGGAAGAGGAAGCCCGGACGGCGGACGAGGCTCTGGAGATCCTGGCTCGGAGCTACCGGCCCCAGGAGGACTTCGGGGTCGTGGTGGCCTCCGGGGGATGGCATCCGGGGGTCATCGGGATCGTGGCCTCCCGGGTGGTGGAGCGCCTCCACCGCCCCACCGTCCTGGTGGCCACGGATGGGACGCGAGGTCGGGGGAGCGCTCGCTCCGTCCCAGGGTTCCACCTCTATCGGGCGCTCAAAGGCTGCGCCGAGGAGTTGGAGCGGTTCGGTGGGCACCGTCAGGCAGCGGGGTTGGACATCCAGGTGGATCGACTGGAGTCGTTTCAGAGCGCCTTCAATCGGGAGGCCAAGGAGGGGTTCGGGGGAGTGCTTCCCACTCCCCGCCTCCGCGTGGAGGTGGAGCTCCCACTCTCCCAGGTCAGCCGAGACCTGCATCACTACCTTCAGTACGTGGGACCCTTCGGGATGGGCAATCCTCGCCCCGTGTTCTATCGTCGCGGGGTGGAGGTGGCCGGCGCTGCCCGGGAGGTGGGGCGAGGGCACCTGAAGCTCTCCCTCCGGGAGAACGGGGTGACCCTGGACGCCATCGGTTTCGGTCTGGCCCAGCGACGTCCACCGGAGATGCTTAGCTCCGGTCCAGTAGACGTCGCCTTCCAGGTGCGGGAGAACGAGTACCGTGGGATCTCGAGGCTTCAGGCCCGGCTTCTGGACATTCGACCCAGCCGGGAGGGCGGCCCGTGAGGATCATCGCGGGAGAGTGGAAGGGACGGAGGCTCAAGGCCATCCGGGGTCGAAAGATTCGTCCCACCACGGACCGCATCCGTGAGGCGTGGATGGCGGCGGTGGGCCCCGAGGTAGTGGGAGCCCGAGTCCTGGACCTCTTCGCCGGGTCGGGAGCACTGGGGCTGGAGGCGTTGAGCCGAGGAGCCCGGGAAGCGGTGTTCGTGGAGAAGGTCCGGGGGGCGGTCCGGGTCCTGGAGCAGAACCTGGAGTTGGTGGGGGCCGGGGACCGGGCGCGTGTGGTCCTCATGGATGCCTACCGCTTTCTGGACCGGGAGGCCGGCACGGGTGAGTTCGATCTGGCTTTCGCCGATCCCCCCTACGGCCAGGGCCACGCGAACCGACTCCTCCTTCGGTTTCTGAACGATCCGTTTGCCAACGCCCTCTGGGTGGAGCATCGTTCCACCGATTCCGTCCCCGCCTCGCCGGAGCTGATCCAGCGCCGCTACGGGGACACGGTTCTCACCATCGCAACGCGAGACGAATGACCCGATCCAATCCCTTGGTGGCCATCTATCCTGGCTCCTTCGACCCGGTGACTCTGGGACACGAGGACATCGCCCGCCGCGCCTTGCGCTTCGCCGACCGGGTGGTGGTGGCGGTAGCCCGAGCCGCCACCCAAGCGAAGCGTCCCTTCTTCTCCCTGAGCGAGCGGTTGGAGATGCTGGAAGAGGTCTTCGGGGACGAGGACCGCATCGAATGTGACTCCTTCGAGGGTCTCCTGGTGGATTACGCTCGGGCCCGGGACATCCGGTTCGTCATCCGGGGACTCCGGGCCGTCTCCGACTTCGAGTACGAGTTCCAGATGGCACAGATGAACCGGGAGCTCTACTCCGACTTCGAGACCATCTTCCTGGTGCCCAACGTGGATTACTCCTTCCTCTCCGCCTCCCTGGTTCGGGAGGTGGCGGTTCTGGGAGGCGACGTCTCCCCCTTCATCTCTCCCTCGGTTCTCCGGCGGTTCGAGGAAAAACTGGGTGCGGAGGGGGTGGGGTGAGCTTCGTCTCGTCGTTGCGGAGTCGCGCCGCCGCCCGGCCGCGAAAGATCGTCTTCCCCGAGGGCACGGAGCCCCGGACCCTGGAGGCGGTGGCCCGGATCCAGAAGGACGGGCTCGTCCTTCCGGTGCTCCTGGGCGGGAGAGATGAGGTGCGGGACGCCCTCTCGGACAAAGGGGGAGATCCCGATGGGGTGGAGGTGGCGAATCCCGGCAGCTTGGAGGGGGTGGGACGTTACATCCGAGCGCTCCTGGAGCGCCGACGGGCGAAGGGGATGACGGAGACGGAGGCCCGGGATCACGTTCGACGCCCCCTCATGCGGGGAGCCCTCATGGTGGCGGTGGGGGACGCGGACGGGTCGGTGGCAGGAGCCGTGCACTCCACCGGAGAGGTCCTCCGGGCCGCCATCTGGTGCGTGGGTACCCAGGAGGGCATCAAGGTGGTCTCCTCTTCCTTCTACATGCTGGTTCAGCCGTTCCGGACCCCGGAGGAGGAGGTCCTCACCTTCACCGACGGCGCGGTGGTCCCCGATCCCACCGCAGAGCAATTGGCCCACATCGCCGCCAGCGCGGCCCGGGCCCGAAGGCGGGTTGTGGGAGACTCCCCGGTGGTGGCGTTCCTCTCCTACTCCACCAAGGGGAGCGCCGACGGGGAGTCGGTGACGAAGGTCCGGAGGGCCCTGGAAACCTTTCAGGCCATGGAGCCGGGGGTGCCGGCGGATGGAGAGTTCCAGGCAGACACGGCCCTGGTGGAGGAGGTGGCCCGGCGGAAGGCTCCCCACTCCGCAGTGGGGGGCGGGGCCAACGTCCTGGTCTTTCCCAACCTGGACGCGGGAAACATCGCCTACAAGCTGGTCCAGCGGCTAGCCGGGGCCGGGGCGGTGGGGCCCATCGTCCAGGGACTCCGGAGGCCGTGCAACGATCTCTCCCGTGGAGCCTCACCGGAGGACATCGTGAACGTGGCCTGCATCACCTCTCTGATGGCGTGATCCGAGGCGAAGGCGGCTTCGGAAAGGGGTGGAACCCTGAGCCGGCGTCGGGGTTGCTGGAGAGCGGCGCAGCGAGGGGGCCCGCCGCGATTGCTCTTCGGTGCGGGTCGGGCGGCCCGTTGCCCTCTGGGATAACATCTGTTTATCATGGTTGGATGGCGTCGGCCTCCTCGGCGACGTTGTCCGCACCGGGTTCGGGAGGGGCGAGCCCTTCGGAATCTCGACACCGGACGGAGTGACGATGGCGTTTCACCTCAGGAAGGACGGCGATGTCACGGTCGTGGACGTGGACGGGCAGCTCATCGTCGGCAACCGCCAGGAGCTCAAGCAAGCCGTCCTGGAAGAGCTCGACGGCGGAGCTCGGAAGTTCTTGATCGATTTTTCCAACACCGGCTACATCGACTCGTCCGGCCTGGGCGTCCTGGTCAGCCTCTCCAAGAAGATTCGAGAGCAGGGTGGCGAGCTCCGGTTGGCCAGCCTGAACGAGGATCTGCGGACCCTTTTCGAGCTGACCAAGCTGGACACCCTGTTCCGCATCGGAGCCGACAGAGAGGAGGCCCTCCAAGGCTTCTGAACGGATTCTCGTATGAACTCAGAGCTCGTTCTCAACATCCCCAACGACCTTCACGCGGTGGAGGACGTGGTGGATTACGTGGTGGCTCGTTGCCCCAGCTGTGAGGAGGATGCCCGGAAGCTGAACCTCAACTTCCGGGTCGGCCTGACCGAAGCCCTTTCCAACGCGATCCTGTACGGAAACGGTCGAGACCCGGCCAAGACCGTCCGGCTGGAAGTGGCCATTCGGGATTCCCGGATCACGGTCCAGGTCACCGACCAGGGGAACGGCTTCGACCCCGAAAGGGTCCCGGACCCCACCTGTCCGGTGAACCGAAGGAAGATCGGAGGAAGGGGCCTTTTTCTCATGCGGGAGCTCATGGACGAAGTCCGGTTCAACGACCGTGGGAACTCGGTGACGTTGGTGCTTCGACTCTCTTCCGGGGAACGGGTGGGGGGCGGAGCGCAGGCATGACGTCGGAGCCGGTCCCTCGGGATCTGGTTCCGGGGGCGGTCCGGCGGATCCTCGAAGAGTTCCGGTCCAACTTCCTCCCGGACCTGGAGCTTCGTCTGGTTCGGGACGAAGAGACGGTCCGAACCCTCTGGCCTTCTCCTGGTGAGAGGGATCTTCCTGCGCCGGCTCCGGTGGGCTCGGTGGAAGCCGGGAGGGACGACTCGGGCCCGAGGGAGTTTTCTTCCGTTTCAGAGTTGGAGCCGGGCCCCGACTCCGAATCCGAAGGCCTGCAACACCGGCTCATCCCCCGACGAGGGGTCACCCTGGAGCTGGCCGCCGGACCGAACGGGACCTCCCCTCCGTCCCAGACGGCATGCGCCGCCTTCCAGGTCCTCTGCACCACCCTGGAGCAACTCTACGATCACGCCGAGGAGATCCGCTTCTTCACCTATGAGGTGTCGGAGCGATACGAGGAGATCAACCTCCTCTACTCCATTAGCGAGACCTTGGGATCTCTCCTGGGCCTCCGGGAGGCGGCCCGCCTGATCCTGGGAGAGATCTGCGAGGTCATGGGCGCCCGTCGGGGATCGCTCTGGGTCCATCACTCCGATGATCACTTCCTGCATCTGGTGGCTTCGGTGGGAGAGGAGGGAGTGGAGGGGCCGTTGGACCCGGCGGACCCCGAGGCCATCACTGCGGAGGTCTTCCGGGAGGGTCGACCCATGATCCTGTCCGGTGGGACCCGGGTGCGTCGTGTAAGAGGGACGAGTGACGATGGCGACGACTCGGTCCTCTCCGTCCCCGTTCGGTACACGCCCCCGTCGAGCGAGGCCCGGACGGTGGGGGTACTGAACCTCATCGGGAGAAAGCGGGGGGGACGGTTCGGCGCCAGCGACCAGAAGCTTCTCTCGGCCATTGCCAGCCAGGTGGGGGCGGCTCTGGAGAACAATCGGCTGGTTCGGGAGAGCCTGGCCCAGGAGCGAGTGACCCGGGAGATGGAGCTGGCCCACGACCTCCAGATGAAGCTGCTGCCGTCTCTT
>SKZC01000176.1 GCA_007127575.1 Gemmatimonadota bacterium | reverse complement strand
GCACCACCGAAGTGGTCGCCGGAGCCCGCCTGTGTCCCGACCAACCGGCTTACACCAGTCCAGACGCCTTCTTCGCTTTCCCGAAAGGCGTAGACCGCGCCGGCCCCTCCTTGCGCCTGCGGGGCGCCGGCCCAGACCTCATCTTGGGAAACGGCCAGGGAAACCCCGAAAAGCTGTTCCTGTCCTCCGTCGAAGGCCACGAGCCTGCCGGCCTGGGACAGGGTGTTCGTAGCCGCGTCCAGGGCGAAGACGAAGGTCACCCCCTGGCCTCCCTCGTAGCGGGGAGCGGTCACAAAGACCCGATCCTCTCTCGCCGCCACGTCGTAGCCGAAGTGGGTGTTGGGCTCCAGCCCCGACCCGGTGAGCTCCTCCGACTCCGTCCACTCCCCGCTGGCCTCGTCCCGGACGAACGTCCGCACCGAGCCCTCGCCGTTGGACCGACCGGGGGCTCCGGCCAGGAGGAGGTCGCCTACCGCCGCCACGGCAACTCCCATGTGATCGCCTTCGTCTCCCTCCTGGGAGACCACGCGGGCCACCTCCTGCCACCCTCCGGCTCCGTCCGCCTCGAAGACCAGAACCGCGCCCCGGGTGCCCTCGGCCTCGGGCGCGCCCACGAAGGCCCGTCCCGCCGCCAACGTCACCGAAGACCCGAACCCTTCCCCCGCCTCCAGATCCGTTCCGTGAAGGGTCGCGCTCTCCACCCAGCTCCCGTTGTCATCCCTCTCGAAGATCAGGGCCGCGCCCCGCTCCTCGTTCTGCGCGGGAGCCCCCACGAGCAATAGCTCTCCATCGGTGGCCAGCGCCTCACCGAATCCATCGCCCGGCTCCGCCTCCCCACCCGTGATCCGCTGGGCTTCGGACCACGACCCTTCGCCGCCCTCCCGGTAGACGTAGACCTTGCCCGCTCGGAGGGAGTTGTCTCCTTCGCCCACAAAGACCTCACCCTCGTGGACGGCCAAGGCGGTTCCGAACCCGGCCATGGCGGCTGACGTTCCCCAGCGAGGCGAATCCGGCTCCGCATCCGCGAAGGTTTGAGCCGAGAGTGAACCCGCGGCCCCTCCGACGATGAAAGCCGCGGCCAGCGTGGCGGTGATAAATCGGCGCATGATGGCTGATCCTTGAAACGAGGGTGTTTGGGCGCGACAAACGACGGCCCTACCTGATAGGCCGATATCATTTGATGGGTTCCCCAGGGTCCCACGACACCTCCCCGGGGAAAAGCGATTCGCAGAGTCTACACCAGGCGCATCGATTTGCTTCCCTTGCGCCCTGCCGTACGTTCGGAGGAACGAGGTGGCACCGGAGCTCGATGCGTACCTCGGATTTCTCAACCCTGAGAGTCGGAGGGAGAGAACCCATGGACTGCCAGAGACCCGAATGCGCCCTTCCCCCATGCTGTCCCCAAGCACCTCGAAGCGGGTGGGGAGTGGGGGCTGCTCACCGGCTCCTGGCGGTGCTCCTCCTCGTCGCCGTGGGGGCGGGATGCGAAACACCCCCGTCCCAGGCGGAGCGGGAGGTCGCCGTCACCGATCCCGTCGCCCAGGTGGTGCGATCACCCCACGGGGTCGTGGTCTCCGCCGAGCCGCTGGCCACGGAGGTGGGAGCCCGGGTCCTGGCACAGGGAGGGAACGCCATGGACGCCGCCGTGGCCACCGGCTTCGCCCTCTCCGTGGTGGAGTTCTCCATGTCCGGCCTTGCGGGAAGGGCCAGCGTCGCCGTCCGGCTCCCCGACGGGAGCTACTACGGCATCGACGGCCTCAACACCGTGCCGGAGACCTTTCAGGAAGAGGAGGGCGCGGAAGACTACGAGCGGGCCGCGGTCCCGGGGATGATGGCGGCTCTGGCTCGCGGCCTGGAGGAGCACGGAAGCTGGTCGCTGGCCCAGGTATTGGAACCCGCCATCCGTTTCGCCCGAGACGGCTTTCCCCTCCCCCCCAGCGAAGCCGCCCGGCTGGAATCGGCCGTCGACGACCTCTCCCGGCACCCCGGATCCAGCGCCCTCTTCCTGGATGAGGGCGGCACTCCCCCCGAAGCCGGGGCGACCTTCCGGAACCCGGAACTGGCCCGGGTCCTGGAGAGCGTGGCCCAGGACGGCGTACAGGTGTTCTACCAGGGCTGGATCGCCGACTCCATCCATGCGGACATGGAACGGTCCGGTGGGTTCGTCACCCGGGAGGACCTGGCTGCGTACGAAGCTCTTCCCGCCATCCCGGTGGTGGGCGAGTACCGAGGGTTCCGCATCCATTCCAACTTCCGACCGGCGTCGGGTCACGCCGTCATCCAGGCCCTCCAGACCCTGGAGGAGGTCCCCGGAACGGACCTGGAGAACGAAGTCGAGTGGGCCGCCGTCATCGGCCAAGCCATGCACCACGCCCTGGCGGATCGGAGGATGGAGGTGGGCACCGAGGAGGAGAGCGCCCAGCACCTCACGTCCCGGGAGCACGCCCAGGAGCGAGCGGCGGAGATCCTGGTGCCCGGTCCGGCGTTCGCAGCGGCGAGCTCGGATCCGGGTTCCGGCACCTGTGTTGAGCTCAAGACCCATCACACCGATGTCGAGCTGGGGCCGAACCACACCACCCATGTGTCGGCGGTGGACGAGTCGGGCATGGCGGTAGCCCTCACCCAATCCCTGGGACCCAGCCTGGGCACCCGGGTGGTGTCTCCGGGACTGGGGTTCCTCTACGCCACCCGCCTCAGCGCGGAGCCCGGCTCCAGGCCCTCCTCCACCATCTCTCCCACGGTGGTGACGGATCCGAACGGGGAGCTGGCCTACGTCACCGGAAGCGCCGGGGATGCCCGGATCGTCTCCTCGGTGATCCAGGTGCTGAGCCGCCTCATCGACCACCAGCTTTCTCTGGAGGAGGCGGTGGCCGCCCCACGGCTCCACCCATCCTCCGCCGAGGGCTTCAGCCTGGAGCAGGGGGAGGAGAGCGTCCTGGTTCCCGCCGCCGGAGACGGGATCCAATGGCCGGCTCAGGTGGTGGAAGGACTGGAGGCCTTGGGCTTTGCGGTGGAGGGAGATCGGTCCGGGAACTTCGGTCGCCCCCAATCCGTGGCATTTGACCCGGACGAAGGGCTCTTTACCGGGGTGAGCGAGCCTCGGCGATGGGGTGGGGCGGCGGCCCCCGTACAGGGCCGAGACGGAGGACCTTAAAAGGCCATCCTTCCCCCTCCACGGGAGAGCGAGTCACGAAGGGGTCCGCTCCCCCTCGCTCTCCCTCGGCCCGGCCTCCCCTTCCGGTTCGGTATCCTGCTCGGAGCCCGCGGCGGAAGGGGAAGGGCTCCGGTAGATCACCTCCTCCGCCACCTCCTCCTCCACACCCCCTTTGGACTCGTAGCTCTTGAGGAAGCGGGCCGGCACCCCTCCGTACGCGGTGTGGGCCGGCACCTTGGTATGCTTGGTCACGAAGGAGAGAGCTCCCACCTGGCCGCCGGGGCCCACCTCGACCCCCGGCGAGATGATGCTTCCCGTGCCCAACGTCGCCCCCTCGCGAAGCACCACGGGGGCCACCTTCAGGAGCCCCTTCTCCACGAAGTGACAGGAGATCTGGGCTCGCCCCCCCACCACCACCCGGTCCTCCATGGTGATGAGGTTCAGGTCGTAGACGGCCCGGGAGTTGATGTGCACCCCCCGCCCCACGGCGGCCCCCATGGCCCGGACGTACCAGGTCCATACGGGGGTGGCCCGGAAGAGCTCACCGCAGAGGATCCGCACGATGTGGCAAGCCACACTGTACTTCACCCAGCGCAGGACCTCCGGAGACAGCGCCTCCACCGAGTGGGCACCCAGGGGAGTATACCACCGCAGGATCCTGCAGAAAAACGCGGTGAGCGCCATGAGGGCCATGGAGAAGAGGAGGTAGGCCGGGACCAGGGAGATGGAGAGGATCATGGTCCTGAGGATCCACGGGTCCCAGGGATGGAGTGCGCCCACCCAGTTCCAGAACGCCACCGCCGGAAGTGCGGCGATCCCGATGATGAGGCTCTCCACCACCAGGATCTGTGTCAGCGCCGAGGTGATCCGCACACCTCGCACCACCTTGCCTTCCGACCGACGTCCGTCCCGCCCGGGAGCCATGGCTCACTCCGACTCTGAGTTCCACCGAGGGTGAGGTGTCACTGTACACCGGAGTATACCCGGAGGTGGTTCAAGGCGTCGGTATGGATCCGCCGCCGGAAGGCCCGGTTGCTTGGCCGTTCCTCCCCCCACTACCCTACCGACCCACCACACCTGCATCCTGACTCCGGAGGCCCCTCCCATGAGTGCAGCCGCGCCCATCGACCGCAACCTGGGAATGGAGTTGGTGCGGACCACTGAAGCGGCGGCCCTCTCCGCCGCCCCGCACATGGGCCGAGGGGACAAGGAGGCCGGAGACGCCGCAGCGGTGGAGGCCATGCGGGCGGTCCTGGCCACGGTCCACATGCAGGGAACTGTGGTCATCGGTGAAGGGGAGAAGGACCGAGCTCCCATGCTCTACAACGGCGAGGAGCTCGGCCTGGGAGAGCCACCGGCCCTGGACCTGGCGGTGGATCCGGTGG
>SKZC01000164.1 GCA_007127575.1 Gemmatimonadota bacterium | reverse complement strand
GGAACCCCCGGGTGTGCTTGTGCTCGGAGGAGCGGAGCCCCCGGATGGCGTGGAGGTCCACCACCAGATCCACCTGCGCTACGAACCGGAGCCCATCCCCTCCCCTGAGGACCTCCGCGGGCGCCACCGGCGCCACGGCCTTCCCGTCCCGCTCGATGTGGGCCAGGAAGACGCCTTTGAGCTGCCGGAGGCCGGCCTCCTCCACCGTGCGGCCCACCAGGGGGCCATCCGGCTCCACCTCCATCTCCACGGTGAACTCCCTCGCCGCCTCCTCGAAAGCGGCCTTGGGCCCGCCCCGGTCCGGGAGGAGGCTGGGCGCGATGAGCACCAGGAGCGCCAGGCCGGCCACCGCCCCCGGGAGCGCCACGCCCGTCATCTCGAACATCCCCAGCGGAGCCTGGCCCGCCTCCTCCAGGAGCCCCGAGACCACCAGGTTCGTGGAGGTCCCGATGAGGGTCACCATCCCCCCCAGCACCGCGGCGAAGGAGATGGGCATGAGGTACCAGGAGACGGGCTGCCCCCTGCGCTCCGCCCAGGCCGAGATCTGCGGCACGAGCATGGCCACGATGGGGGTGTTGTTCAGAAAGGCCGACGAGCCCGCTGTGGGCACGAGAATCCGAAGGAGGCTTCGCCGGTGTCCCCGTCGTCGCGCAAGCGTGGCCCGGACCACCGGCTGCAGAGCTCCCGTCTTCTCCACCGCCCGGGCCAGCACGAAGAGAGCCGCCACCGTGATGGGCGCTGGGTTGGAGAACCCGGCGAAGGCCTGGGTAGGTTCCACCACTCCAGCCACCAGAAGGAGGGCCATGGCGCCCACCACGGCGATGGACGGAGCCAGCCACTCCCGGACCATGGCCAGGACCGTGAAGAGGACCACCGCGAGGGTGAACCATGCACCCACGGTCACCCGGGGCCCGCTCCCTCCACGTTCTCAACCGTGAACCTCTGTTCTCGGATGAAACGTGCCCCTCAAAAAAGGGGGGTGCGACACCGGGTCAATGCCGTCCAGCCGCCTCCACCGCAGGCCGGTGGCCGGGGGCCACCGCCAGGAGCTCGCCCAGCACCGCCCGGAGCCCCTCCTCCTCTGCGTCCGGGAGCTGGGAGCCCAGCCCCTCGATCCGCTCCCAGACCACGTCGTGGACCGAATCCCCGTTCCGACCCTCCACGATCCGGACCTTCGCGATGTCGGTACCCCGCGTTTCCTCGCTTTCCGCGGCCAGGCGCTCGTGGAGCTTCTCCCCGGGACGGAGCCCGGTGAAGCTGATCTCCACATCCTCCCCCACCTTGAGGCCGGAGAGCCGGATGAGGTTCTCGGCCAGCTCCACGATCTTCACCGGCTCGCCCATGTCCAGCATGGCCACCTGTCCCTGGGCGTCCGGGAGGACGGAGGCCTGAAGGACGAGCTGCACCGCCTCCGAGGTGGTCATGAAGTAGCGGGTCACATCGGGGTGGGTCACCGTGAGCGGGCCCCCGTCCTGGATCTGTTTCTGGAAGATGGGGATCACGCTCCCGTTGGAGCCCAACACGTTGCCGAACCGCACGGCCACGAAGGAGGTGTGGTGGTAGCGTTGATGGCAGGCCATGGTGGCCAGCTCGGCTACCCGCTTCGTGGCGCCCATGACGTTGGCCGGATCCACCGCCTTGTCCGTGGAGATGAGAACGAACTTGCCGCTCCTCGTCTCCCCCGCCTTCCGGGCCACCTTCCACGTGCCCAGAACGTTGTTCCGCACCGCCTCCCGCACGTTGGATTCCATCATGGGCACATGCTTGTAGGCGGCGGCGTGGAAGATCCGCTCCGGCCCATGCTCCCGGAAGACGGCGTCCAGACATCCGTCATCCAGAATGTCCCCCACCACGGGAACGAGCTCCAGGTCGGGGTGCTTCTCCCTCAGCTCCAGCTCCAGGAAGAAGAGCTCGCTCTCCGCCTGATCCAGAAGGACCAGGGCGCCCGGCCTGTGGAGCGCCACCTGACGGGCCAGCTCCGAGCCGATGGAGCCCGCCGCCCCCGTGATGAGGACGCTTCGGCCGTCCAGGTCCTCCTCCAGCTCCGGAAGCTCCAGATCCACCGGCTCCCGTCCCAGGAGGTCTTCGATCCGGAGGGGCCGGAGCTGCCGAACGCTCACCTCTCCGTCCAGCACCTCGGCGATGCCGGGAAGGACCTTGAAGGGCGCCTCCACCGCCTCGCACCGCTCCACGAGGCGTCGGAGCTCCGTCGGGGTGGCCGACGGGGTGGCGATGATGACCTCCTCCGCTTCGCAGTGCTCCACGATGGGGGCCAGGTCCTGGGTCCCGCCGATGACCTCCAGGCCGTGGAGCCGGGTCCCCCACTTCAGCGGATCGTCGTCCACGAACCCCACCATCCGGTAGCCCGTGGGGAACCGGACGATCTCCCGGGCCAGCATGTTCCCCGCCTCGCCGGCGCCCACGATGAGGACCCGGGTGGCATCGCCGTTCACCCCGGAGCCCAACTGGCGCAGCCGCTCGAAGGCCACCCGGTAGGTGATCCACACCCCGCCGGTGGCCGAGGTGGTGAGGACCCATTCCAGGAGGAGGACCGAGCGGGGAACGGACGGGAGGGCGGGCACCACCAGGAGCGCCAGCCAGAACACCACGCTTCCGCTGAGGGTGGCCCCCACCAGGCGGATCACGTCCTCCGTCCCCACGAACCGCCACCGCCCCGTGGTGAGGCGGAAGAGATGGCTGGCCCCCACCCGGATGACCGCCAGCACCGGAAGGGTGAGGAGGAAGGCGGACCACTGCTCCTGGGGGACGTTGAACTCGAAGCGGAGAAGGAAGGCCCCGCCGAAGGCGAACCCCGCCACCAGGGCGTACGCCGCCAGGGCGATGGCGCGGCGGTACCGCTGGAGGGCCCGGTGCACCCGGACTCGCCGTGGCTCGCTCACCGTCGTGGATGTCCTGTCAACGTGCTGTCTCCTCGTCCCTGGTCCAGTTCGGACGCGGGACCCGCGGGAGGTCCGTCGCCCATCCAGCCATGGAACGGGCCCGGGATGGATGCCAGTCTCCACACTGCAGGTTGCCGGACCGCGACGCTCCTAGCCTCGGCACCGTCCCGATGCCTGCGGGTATTGATGGGGCGCGCACATGCACGTGGTACATGTACTGAAGGCGGAGGACTCATTACCATGGTCAAGAAACGAACACGGGTACGTGATCCAGTCCAAGTGTATCTGGATCCCGAGGATCGGTCTCTCCTCGAAGAGGTGGCGAAGGACGCGGGCTTGTCCCGGGCCGAGGTCCTCCGGCGCGGCCTGCGGCGAGTCGCTCGAGACCTTCTCCAGGACACGTCCCCAGGCTCATCCTTCGAGTCGCTCGTAGGCGCTCTCGGAGATGATCCGTCCCTCCCTTCCGACCTGGCTGAACGCCACGACGACTACCTCCACGGGACACCCACCGACGATGAACCGCGTCCTGATTGACACGGGAGCGCTCCTCGCCGTCGCGAACCCCAGGGACCAGCACCACGCCGAGGCGGTGGAGATCGGGCGCCGATTCCTCTCCCGTGGGGGCCGATGGATTGGCACCACCCTGGTGCTGGCTGAGCTCCACGGACATCTCCTTCAGCGGCGCGACCCGCAGACCGCCCGGTCCCATCTTCAGAGTCTCCTCGATGACCCGGTCTACACTTGGCACGACGTATCCTTTGATCTGGTGCAGGAGGCTGTTGCCCGATGGATGGAGCGCTTCCACGACCAGCGCTTCACACTCACCGACGCCGTCAGCTTCGAGCTAATGCGTCGCCTACGCCTCCGATCCGCCTTCGCCTTCGATCACGACTTCGAAACTGCGGGCTACGCACGGCTCCGCTAGGAGGGAGAGGAGGGCGCACTTCGTGCCCGTCAGTCCCAGGGAGCGCATCCCGCCTCCCCCCCTTCGGACCGCTTGGACACTCCACTCTCGGTTGTCTTTCCAACGAACGTTTCAGGTCCTGCCGGTGTGACACCGGGGGCCCGTCCACCGGGCGATGACGGAGGCGCGGGCGGCCACCCTCACGGTTGGGGTTGCCTGACAACGCCGTGCGCTCTCGCGCCACGGCTGCATACGTCTCGGCAACACCTATGCCTGCCATCAGAGGGAATGGACCGAGGCCGGACCATGATGTGAGGCCGGGCCGCAACGGACCGCCCTGTCGTACTTTGGCCGGGCCCGCTCCGACCTCGTCCGCCCATTGGGACGGGCCGGTGGCCCCAGGTGCCCTACCGGGAAGTCTTCCCGGTAGGCGAGGAGAAAAGGGGCGGATCCCGCTAGCCCGCCGACCGGCCGCACCCTCTCCGTGCCCATCTCCTGGCACCCTCGTCCCGAGCACGGCACGCGCGAGGAGCGGGGCGACTGGCGGCTCATCGGCGGGGGCGAAGGGATCCATTGGCCCCGACTCGATGAGGACATCAGCCTGGAAGGGCTCCTCCAAGACCGGGGGTCCGGGGAATCTCCGGGCTCCTTCAACCGGTGGCTCAGGGGACGAGAGCCGCGCCCATAGCCCCGAGCGCGCCTGCTTCCCAACGGGCTCTGGGTTTGGTTCGCGGACGAGCGC
>SKZC01000118.1 GCA_007127575.1 Gemmatimonadota bacterium | reverse complement strand
CTTCCATGGTGACCCGGAGCTCAGAGGCCAGGGGAGCCAGCCTTCGGCCCCCTTCTTCCTCCAGCGTCCGGGCCAAGAGCCAGGCACTCCCTTCGCCTCCCTCCGGGTCGTCGGCGTATCCTCGAGGGAAGGCGAAGGTGACCCCGGCCAGGCTGGACCAGGACCGGGCTTCCAAGGACGGGGGTGGGCCCACCGACTCTTCCTGCCCCACGGTGTCCGGGGGAGCAGGGGTCTCGATGGTGTCCCCCACCTGGAGGAGGCCGGACCCGCCGGTCAGCGATCCGATGAGGAGGAGAAGGAGCGTCACGGAAGGATCTCCGCGCTCCGGACCTCGACTCCGACCAGTCCCTGAAGGGTCTCCTCCATGGCGGCCCGGTCCACTTCGCCCAGGCGCTCCAGGAAGCGGCTACCCGCTTCGGGGCCCCCACCTCCCTCCATCCGCTTGCCCACGAGCTCAGCCATTCCCCAGGGGGTGCGAATGGAGCCCAGGACGTCGCGCCGAGCCTCAGTCACCGCCGTGGACACCCGCTCATCGGTGAGGCTCTCCAGCGTCTCCGAGCGGATCCCTTGGACCCGGGAGCGAAGCGCCCCGGCATCTCCGGCGTAGGCGGCCCCCGACACCAGGAATACCACCTCCTCCCCCACTTCCCAGAGGTCCACTCCCACCTCGTACGCGCTGGCTCCCTCTCTCAGTTGGAAGGCCAGGAGCTTTGCGGCCACCAATGTTCTGGGATCGTCCGCCTGAAATCCGCGATAGGCCTCGCCGTACCAGTGGCGGATGACCTCGGGTTCCACGGAGGGCTCCGGGGCCGCCGATTCCGGTTCCTCAAGCTCCGTGGGCACTTCCTCCGCAGGAGGGGGGCGCCCCAGATCCTGGAGACCGGCCAGGATGGCTTCCGGAGGCACCGGACCCACCACCACCACCGACAGGGCGTCCCTCCGGTGGGTCTCCCGCCAACGCTCCAGAAGCTGAACGTGGGTCAAGGACGCGAGGGAGGTCGACGTACCCTCCACCGGGGGGATCTGGGGGACGGCTCGGATTCGGAGCAGGGCGGCCAGGGTCCCGGTGGGGGTCTCTCCCCGCCGCTCCAGCTCCTGGCGAAGATCGTCACGGACCTCGTTGAAGGTGGGCACGTCCGGTTCCGAAATAGCGGTGCGCAGCACCCAGACCAGATGATCGAAATCGGATGGAGGACCCGTCACCGTGTAGACGATGCCCGTGGCGGTCCGCCCCCCTTCCAGGCGAGCTCCGACCCGGTGGGCCACGTTCCGGCCCCGCTCCAGGCCGATTCGCCGGAGAATCTCACCGGCTCCGGCCTCCGAACCGCCCTCGCGGAACGGGATGTGAAGCCGGAGGGCCAGAACGGGGGCGCCGGGAGCTTCCAGGACCACCGCCCTGGGACCGTCCGGAGGCAGGAGGACGGTATCCGGACGCAGTGGGTCCACGGTGAGCGGCGTGTGGGGCTCACCGTGGGGGCCCGAGTTGCCCAGGAGGGTCAGGAGGAGAACGAAGAACGCCAGCGTCATGGCGCAGATTCAGAGCGGATGGATTGCCCGGGAGTCGACACCCCGTACCGTCAGGGAATGGCCCCGGAGATGACGTAGTTCATAGGGTTCACGGGGCGCCCGCCCACCCGAACTTCGTAGTGCAGGTGAGGTGAGGTGGCGATCCCCGTACGCCCCACCTGTGCGATGACCTCCCCTCGCTCCACTTCCTGCCCCTCCCGGACCAGAATCTCCGAGGCATGACCGTACAGCGTGGAGTAGCCGTATCCGTGGTCCACCTCCACCACCAGTCCGTAACCGGCTCGTCGACCGGCAAAGGAAACCCGGCCGTGGGCTGCCGACATGATGGGAGTTCCACTGGGTGCGGCGATGTCCACTCCTTCGTGGGGAAGCTCACGGTTATGGATGGGGTGCATCCGGGCGTTGCTGAACCCACTGGAAAGATAGCCGGATGTGGGAAGGATGGAGGGGGTGGATTCCAGAAGGTCTCGATGCGCGGCGAGAGAGTCGGAGGCCTCATTGAGGCTCTCACTCAGGAGACGGGCTCGGCGTTCCAGTGCCCGAAGGTCGTACCGGACCGCGAACGATTCCTCGCCCAGCTCCGGGTCCAGCTCCCAGAGGGGGTGGGACTCAAGATCCGGCGTCCCCGGTCCTCCCACGCCCACCTCCAGGACCTCCCGATCCAGGGTGTCCAGGCCGGCGATGGTTCGAACCTCCTGGTCCCGTTCCGCCAAGTCGGAGAGCGTTCCCTCCAACTCCCCCATCCGGGAACGTACCTCCTGTAACTCCTGGGCGAGCACCGTGTTCTGCCGTTCCAGGTGAAGCGCCCGGAGCTCGGTGGCGGCGCCGCTTCCCAGGGTGAAGAAGAGGATGAGAAGGAGAATCCCCAGGGCCCCGGCGGTGCCTACACAGAAGTAGACGACCCGGGGGTCGAGATCGACCTGCCGAACCGGTCGCGTCTCGTCCGAGACGACCAGGATCTTCCACTTCCCTTCCTTCATATTTCTCCGGTTTTCGGAGCCGGGACGCGGCCCGCACCCATCTCGCAACTACCACTCGCAGGGGGGTGGGAACCCGGGACGGTGCAGCCAACGGATGTTCAGGGGCCAAGCGCAAGAACCTACCCGGACGCTTTCCGAAAAGTCAAGAAACCTCTGTTTCCTTCCTGGGAAAGAGGGGCGAACCTCTCTCCACTTCCCTTCCCGCCAGATTCAGTGACGACAGCGCCTCCAGGGTGGGGACTCCGTCCAGCCCGATCCGGCGGGCCAGCTCTTCCATCTTCGCCGGCATCACGGGAAAGAGGAGGCCCGCCACCACTGCGAGGCTTCGGAGCAGGGTGGCCAGGGTTTCGTCCAGCTCTCGGCTACGGTTGGGATCCTTGGCCAACGTCCAAGGCTCCTGAGTTTCCACGTACCCGTTGGCTTCGCGGGCCATCTCCATGCCCGCCCCCAGCGCTTCATGTACGCGCAAGGCGTCCATGGCCTCCCGGTAGCGCTCCACCAAGGCTTTCTCCTTCGCCGCCAGCCCGTCGGCCTCGGCGGAGGGGATTTCCCCACCCCGGTAGCGGTCCACCATGGAAAGCACCCGGCTCGCCAGATTTCCCAGGATGTTCGCCAATTCCTCGTACCGGGCCAGGAACCGCTCCGGGGTGTAGGAGGCGTCGTGGCCCGTGGGCATCTCCCGGATGAGGTACCACCGGACGGCGTCCTTGCCGAACTCCTCTTCCAGCTCCAGGGGGTCCACCACGTTGCCCAGCGACTTGGACATCTTCGTTTCCCCCACCACCCACCATCCGTGGGAGAGGATCTTTCGTGGAAGGGGAAGCCCCGCGCCCAGGAGGAGGGTGGGCCAGTAGACCGCGTGCGTGGTGAGGATGTCCTTTCCGATGATGTGCAGGTCGGCGGGCCACCACGACCCGGACACGTCTTCAAAACCCTGCTCTCCTGGCGGAGAGTCGGGCCGGATGGCTCCGGAGGCGGTGACGTAGTTGATGAGCGCATCCACCCAGACGTACGTGACGTGGTCCTCGTCGAAGGGGAGCGGCACGCCCCAGGAGAGTCGGCTCCGAGGCCTGGAGATGGAGAGGTCCGAAAGGGGCTTTTGGAGAAAACCCAGAACCTCGTTCTGTCGCGCCTTTGGGACGATCCACTCCGGATGCGTCTCCAGATGTTGAATGAGCTCCTCCTGGAAGCGGCTCATCCGGAAGAAGTAGTTCTTCTCCTCGATCTCCCGCACCGGGCGGCCGCATTCGGGACAGGATCGCTCCTGACCCAGATCCTTCTCCGTCCAGTACCGCTCCTCGTGCACACAGTACCACCCGCTGTAGCGATCCTCGTAGATGAGCCCCCGGTCGTTCAAGCGGTTCAGGAAGGCCTGTACCACCCGAATGTGTTCGGCCTCGGTGGTCCGGATGAATCGGTCGTACGAAATGTCCAGATGCTCCCATGCCTCCCGGAAGCGTTCCGCCATCTCATCACAGAGCTCGATGGGCTTGAGGTCCCGTCGGTCCGCCTCCTCCTGGATCTTCTGACCGTGTTCGTCGGTTCCGGTGAGGAAGTGGACCTGGGCTCCGGCTTGTCGGTGGTAGCGAGCCACCGTGTCGGCCAGGAAGGTGGTGTAGGCATGGCCGATGTGGGGTTCCCCCGTGGCATAGTAGATGGGGGTGGTCAGATAGAATCGCTGGGGGGTTCGGCTCACGGTCTTCTCGTCAGGGTGGTGTTCAACAGCGGACGGGGACGGGACGGCGCCGGGCCGCTCTCCCGTTCAGGGGCGCGGGCTCAGGACGAGCGGGCCCCTGGCGGGCCGGCTCCCCTCACTTCCTCCTTCAAGGTCTCCAGGGGAACGGTCCTCCGCTCCCCCTCCGGGTCCTTCAAGGTCACGTTCTCCGCCCAGATGTCCACCGCCGCCACCCGCTCCTCCCCACGGGATGTGCGGAGCACCTTTCCTTCCCGGGGAAAGCGGCGGCGGGCCTGAACGTACGTGTCGTGCTCGTACATGAGGCAGCACATGAGGCGTCCGCAGCACCCGGAAATCTGCGCCGGGTTCAAGGAGAGGTTCTG
>SKZC01000163.1 GCA_007127575.1 Gemmatimonadota bacterium | reverse complement strand
CATCTTCACCTACCCCGAGGGACTGGGGCTGGAGATCTGGAATCAGCTCTCCACGGTGGGAGCGGTGATCTTCGGGGTGAGCGGTCTGATCATGGTTTGGAACCTCCTCCAAAGCTACCGGAGTGGGGAGAAGGCGCCGCCGAATCCCTGGAAGGCTCCGCACCTGGAGTGGTCCCTGCCCTCGCCCCCTCACCATTACAACTTCCCCAACATCCCCACAGTGAGGAGTCGCGAGCCTCTGTGGGACGAGAGGGAAAAGCGAGAGGTAGAGGCGGATACGATGGTGGAGCCCCGGGCCGAGCCCCACATGCCCAATCCATCCTATTGGCCCATTCTGCTGGCCGCCGCCATCACCCTTTCGTGGGGGTTGGTCATGACCGGGACCTGGTGGGTCATCGCCCTGGGGATCCTCCCCACCATGTTCTGTGTGTTCAAGTGGGCCTTCGAGCCCGCCTTTCCGGAAGGACATTGAGCGCTTCGGTAGCCGGCGGGCCGGCCCCCAAGGCGAGCTGAGAAGGAAGTAGACGATATGGCTCAAGCAGCGGCGGATCACCCACCTCCCTCACTGGGAGTGGACAACTGGAAGTTGGGCTTCTGGACCTTCATCGGGTCCGAGTGCCTCTTCTTCGGGACGCTGATCTCGGCGTACCTGGTGTACAAGGGGAACGCGGTGACGGGCCCCTATCCGGAAGATCTGTGGAACATCCCCCTCACCACCCTGAGCACGGCCACGCTGCTTTTCAGCTCCCTGGCCATCGTCCTGGCATTGGAAGGGGTAAAGCGGAGCCGGAAGCGGTTCAGCCTCACCTGGCTCGGCGTGACCATTCTCATGGGCGCCTCCTTTCTGGGAATCGAGGCCTACGAGTACAGTCACTTCATTTCCGAGGGCCTCACGCTCACCACCAGCACCTTCGGGTCGTCGTACTACGTTCTGACGGGCACCCACAAGATCCACGTGGCGCTGGGGATGATCTGGTTGGGTACCCTCTGGTGGATGATCTATCGGGACCGCATGCCGCCGAAGGATGCCTTGAAGCTGGAGATCGCCGGGATCTACTGGCACTTCGTGGACATCATCTGGATCATCATCTTCACCTTGGTCTACCTCATCGGGTAGAGGGAAGACATGAGCACCGAAGCCGTCGCGCACGACGAGTCGGGCCACGACCACGGGGACCACGACGAGCACATCTCCCTGGGGGCCTACGTCTTCATCGGGGTGGTGCTGGCCGTCCTCATGTCCGTGAAGGTGGCCATCTACTACATTCCGGCCCTGGACGACTTTCGGACCCCCATCCTGGTCGTCCTCTCCGCCGTGAAGGTGGTTTTGGTGGTCCTCTACTACATGCACCTGAAGGTGGACCACCGGGTCTTCACGTGGGTCTTCGTCATTGGGGCCGTGCTGGCCGGGTTCATGGTGGGCGCGCTCACCATCCTGTATCAGGTCCTTCCCAGGTTCGAGCTCTGATCCGTCATTCGTCGGCCGAGCTTCGGGGCCGGTGATTACAGGAGGGGGCTGAAGCAGAGCCCATGGAAATTCTCTCCTTCCAGGTGTTTCCCAGCATCCTGGTGGGCTGCGTCTATCTGGCGGGAGCCTACCTCCTGGCGGTGGGTCCGGCGCGGAAGCGGTTCGGGTGGTCCAGCGAGCCGGTGTCCCGTTGGCGGGTGGCGTCGTACCTCGGGGCCGTGGCCCTCATTTTCTTCTCCTTGAACGGGCCCCTCCACGACTGGAGCGACCACTACCTCTTCTCGGCGCACATGGTGCAGCACATGCTCCTCATGCTCATCATGCCGCCCTTTCTCATCATGGGGCTGCCCCCTTGGCTCATCCGGAAGGCGCTGGAGGTGACCTGGATCTTCCGGGCCGCTCGGGCCCTCACCCATCCGGCGGTGGCCTTCACGGCCTACAATGTGACCTTCATCGCCTGGCACTTCCCCGAGATGTACAACTGGGCGCTCATGGACCACACCGTCCACATCGTCCAGCATTTCATGTTCATGGCCGTCTCCGTGATGATGTGGTGGCCTGTTATCGACCCGGTGCCCGAGCTCCGTCGGATCCCCACGGGCCCACTCCTCATGGTCTACATCTTCGCATTCGGGATCCCCGGCACGGTGGTGTCTGCCTTCATCACGCTTTCGGATCAGGTCTTTTATACCTGGTACGAAGCCGCCCCCAGGATCACCGCGCTCTCTCCACTGGAGGATCAGCGGTTGGGGGGACTCATCATGTGGATCCCGGGTATGTTAATCTTCTGGATCGCAATCACGGCCGTCTTTTTCCGCTGGACGAAGGATGAGTACCGCCAGTGGAAGGAGGATCCGGAAGGAAGGCCTACCGTAGAGTCATACCCGTGAACGGGAGGGACTCCATGTCCATCATACAGTTCCATCGCGGCCTCATCGCCGCAGCCATCCTCTTCTGCTTCGGATACGGAGCCTGGGAACTCCTGGGATACCGGGGCGAAGGCCCCGCATCCGTAGCGGTTGGGGGTCTTTTCGTCCTGCTGGGGGTGGGGTTGGCGGTCTACCTGGCCCGGCTCGACCAGGTCCTGGGGTACCAGGAGCGCAGACCCAGGACCTGACCTCGCCGACGAAGGCTCCCCTTCAGCTGGTTCGGTCGAAGGGGTCCGAGGCCAGCGCCTCCCTGAGCTTGGGGTGCCGCTGCCAGATGTAATACCCCATGGCCAGGACGGCCAGGACGTTCCCCAGGGCTATGGACCACCAAGCCAGGGGCCCCAGGAGGAACTCGGCCACCGCAGCCAGGAGACCAAGGAAGAGGGCTTGGAAGGCCACGAAAAGAAGGATGGCGCCGAGGATCAAGGGGGGGGTCTCTTCAGCCTGACCCGCGATGGCGGAGGCGATGAAGCCTACCACGATGAAGGCGCAAAAGTGGATCACCGAGTAACCCGCCACCGTCCAGAACGTCACCTCGATGGTGGCCAGATCCGTCGCTCCCAGGAAGAGTGCGGAGCCCAGGGCGGCGGGAGTGAACAAGAGCCGGCCGTGGGTCGCGTCCACCACGAAGAACCAGGCCGCCACCGCCAACGCCCCTACGATTCCCGCCATGACCCCCTCCCGCACGACCCGGTGCTCCGCCAGGGCCGACCAGAAGGTTACGGGCCGGACCACCCCGGTGGCGTGTAGGAACGCCATAAGGGAGACGCCCGCCAGAAGATTCCCGGTGAGGACCTCCACCCACCCCAGTTCGTGGACGACGTCCACTCCGGTGATGGTGAGGCTGGAATAGAAGACGATGTCGAAGAGGAGAAAGCCCAGGACCAGCCCGAAGAGGATGCTGGGCGCCCGCTTCATCTTGTCCAGGAGCCAGCTCACTCCCAGACCCACGACGATGAAGGCGGCGTAGTGGATGACGGTGTAGAGGGCGATGAGTCCCGGGCGCGCCTCCAGATCCTGCATGGAGAGGATGGAAGAGGCCAGCAGTGCCGGAGTTCGGAAGGGCACTCCTTGGGCCGCGTCCACGATGAGGAACCAGAATGCGAGAACCGTGGCCCCCACCACGCCCGCCAGGACTCCGCGAACCCACAACGTCATCTCGCGCATGCTGCCCACCCCTCCCTCTCCTTGTGTCAGGCCTGTTCGGACTCTCCCTCTACCTCCTCCTTCCTCTGCCTAAGGTAGTATCTCAACACGAACGCGCCGACCCCCAAAACCAGGAAGATGGGGACCGACGCCATGAGCACGCCGCCCCAGAACATTCCCACCATCAGCGAGTCGTGCGGATCCATGGTCTAACGCCTTACCGGAATTCCTGGATCACCACCAGAATGAGGATGGCGATGAGGGGAATGGGGACCGCCGCCAGGATCCATAGCTTCTTGGGCTCGAAGCGGAGGTGCATGTAGTAGAGAGCCACCAGGACCGCACTCACCAGAGAGATGACCACCAGGAGGGCGATGGTCATCCCGCGACCCAGGCCCAGGAACGAGATCCCCACCTTCCCGAACATGAGGACGGCCAGAACGCCCCAGATGAGCATGTAGGGTGGGTGTGCATGGTCGCCGTTTTTCATGACGTCGCTCCTCAGATGAGGTATACGATGGTGAAGAGCACGATCCATACCAGGTCCACGAAGTGCCAGTAAAGGCCCACCGCCTCCACTCCGCCCAGCTTCTGGGAGGAGTAGATCCCTCTCTGAGCCTGGATGAGGCAGTAGAGGAGCGCCCCCACCCCGATGGCCACGTGGAGTCCGTGGAACCCGGTCATGAGGTAGAAGGTGGAGCTGTAGAGGGCCCCGCCGGCGAGCCCTCCAGCCACGTATGTGGCGGCGTCCGGGACGAAGCCGTCGTTCACCAGGTGAATGTACTCGTAGACCTGAACCCCGACGAACGTGCTTCCCAGGACGATGGTGGCGATGAGCCACAGCTTGAGTCCCTTGATGTCATCCTGCTCGACGGCGGCGTACGCCTTCACCATGGTCACCGAAGAGCAGACCAGGATGAAGGTATTGATGGCCGTGAGGGGGACGTTCAGGACCTCCCCGGGAGCGGCGAAGTGATCGGGGTGGGCGAAGCGAAGGATGACGTAGGCTCCAATCAGGGAGGTGAAGAACATCACTT
>SKZC01000353.1 GCA_007127575.1 Gemmatimonadota bacterium | reverse complement strand
CGGTGGTGGTTATCGGAGTGGGAGACCTGGGTCGAGGATTTCGGGGATCGCTGGAGGACGAGCACTCGGCCCGGTACGGCGACCGTTGGGGAGACGCAGCGGCGTTGGAAGCCGCCTTCATACACGGCATCACCCGCTTTCCCGACTCCGGCAGGGGTCAGGGGATCCAACAGATCCGAAAGCAGGTGAGGCGATGGGACGGCTCCATCTCCATTCGAAGCGGTACGGCGCGGATCGCCGATATTCCCTCATGGGACGAGGGGGAGCCTCTCGTGTCCGGGCTCCCCAGCTTCCCGGGGGCGCAGATCCGGATCGTTCTTCCGGCCCGAGGTGAGGGTAGTGCGTGACGGGAACGTGGACGCCATTTCCTTCGATGTGAGCCGCCTGGTGGAACGCCATGTGGCCAACCTATACTCGCACCTGGTCACTCGCCCCACTGGGCGGGCCGTGCGCTTCGCCATTGAGACCCAACTTCGGGAGAGTCCTGGACTCTCGGTTTCCCTCATCGATTTGTCGCAGGTGGCCGTTCTGGACTTCTCGTGCGCCGACGAGGTGGTGGCCAAGCTCTTGTTGCCGGGAGAAGAGGGTGTGGATGCCCATTTCGTGTTCCGGGGAGTGGGAGACCTCCACCTGGACCCGATTCAGGCGGTCCTGCAGCGACACCGCCTTCGCGCCGTGGCGGAGGTGCAGCGGGGGCAGTTCCAGCTTCTGGGCACCCCTTCACCGGCGGAACGCCGGGTCTGGTCGGACCTGGAGCGCCGACGAGCGGTGTCTCGAGATGAAGTGGAACGGGCCTTCCCCGACCCGGGGGACCAGGATGTGTTGAGGCAGCTTGCGGATCGACGCCTCGCGCTACGCCACCCGGTCCTGGGCGGCTACCATGCCCTCAGTGGTTTCGTGGAGGACGACCAGTGACGGACCTTCCGGAGGGTGATGAAGACCGCCCAGGCCTCGGACGGTCGACCCGGGCGGTGCACCATCAGGGTCGAAGCCGTACTCCCGGGAGCCCGGTGGCTCCAACTCTCGTCCCCAGCGCCACCTTCCACATGCCGGCGGATGGAGACGGGGGCGCTCCGCGCTACTCTCGTTGCGGGACGAACCCCACCCAGGAAGCCGTTGCGACGAAGATCGCCTCATTGGAAGGGATGGACGCCGGCTTGGTTCTGGGAAGTGGGATGGCCGCAGTGGCCATGACCCTCCTCTCCCTCACCCGATCCGGAGATCACATCGTGGCCTCCGGGGCCCTGTACGGCGCGACCCGGAGGTTCCTGTCCCACGAGCTGCCGAGACGGGGAGTGGAGGTGACCTTCGTGGAGGTGGACCAACCTCGGCAGTGGCGGTCCTGCCTTCGCCCGTCCACCCGGCTCCTGTACCTCGAGCTCCCAGCCAACCCGTTGCTCCGGGTTCCCGATCCCCGTCCGGTGGCTTCCCTGGCACGGGAGATGGGGATCCTCCTGGTGGCGGACACCACCTTCGCCTCTCCCGTGAACTTTCGGGGCAGGGAGCATGGGGTGGACGTGGTGGTTCAGAGTGGTTCGAAGTATCTGGGCGGCCACTCGGACCTGGTCGCGGGAGTCGTGTGCGGTCCCGAGGAGGTGGTGGAGGAAGTTCGAGGAATGCTGGAGCTCTACGGCCCGGCCCTGGATCCCCATGGGGCGTGGTTGCTGGACCGGGGGGTTCGCACTCTCGTTCCGCGGGTGCAGTGGCAGAACGAGGGCGCCCTGTCCCTGGCTCGGTGGCTTCGGGAGCGTCCGGAGGTTGAGCGGGTCTATTACCCGGGCCTGCCGGACCACCCGGATCACGAGACGGCGACGAGGCTGCTGGACGGCTACGGGGGGGTCGTCAGCATACAGCTTCAAGACTCCAAAGCCGCCGAGGCCTTCTGCTCCGCTCTCCGCCTCGCCTCCGTGGCTCCGAGCCTCGGGGGGGTGGAGACTCTGGTCTCCCAACCCCGACACGCTTCTCACAGGGGCCTGTCGTCGGATGGACCCACGGACCATGGGATTTCCACCGGGATCGTTCGGATTTCGGTGGGACTGGAAGAGCTGGAGGACGTGAAGCGGGACTTCCAGCGCGGCTTGGCTGCAGTCCGTCAGCTTGGGTGACCCCGCCCCGGGTCGGGGCCAGGTGGTGTGCGAGGGGCTCCCTACCAGAACCGGGCCCGGCCCACTCCCTGTCGAAGTCGTTGCCAACCGGAGCGCTTCGAGGACGGCGGGTCGTAGTTGTGGTAGTACTGCAGGTAGTATCCCTCCTCGGAGCTGGCCGCCGCCACCTCGTTGAGGACGGCCCCGAAGACACGGACTCCGATCCGCTGAAGTTGGTCCACAGTGCGCTCCGCCGCCTTCTGCTCCGTCTCCCCCGAGCGGAGAACCAGTAGCACTCCATCCGTGTGGGTGGAGATCAACGCCGCATCGGTCACGGCCAAGACGGGGGGAGAGTCGACGACCACGTGAGCATACCGGCCTTCCAGGTCCTTCAGCAGCCGGTGCATGGTCCTGGAATTCAATAGCTCCGACGGGTTGGGAGGGAAGGCCCCGGCCGGTAGGAAGTCCAGGTTGGGCAGGACATTGGGCCGAATGGCCGCCTTGGGCTCCATCTCCCCAACCAGGAGGTTCGTGAGCCCGGGCTCCTTGAGGAGGTCCAAGGAGCGGTGTAGGGCGGGGCGGCGAAGGTCTGCGTCCACCAAGAGCACCTTCTGTCCCTGCTGGGCCAGCATGATGGCGAAGTTGAGCGCCGTGGTGGATTTCCCCTCCTCAGGACCGGCACTGGTGACCACTATGGACCGTGCGGGCGACTCCTCCGTGCTCATGAACATGAGGTTCATCCGGAGGTTCCGGTACGCTTCGGCAGCCGGATCCAGCGGGTCCAACGCCACGATGAGTGGAGCCGGCCTTCGCTGCCCTCCCCCTTGTTCCTCCGCTACCCGTCGCAACCTCGGGATCACTCCCAGGACGGGGATTCCCAGGAGCGTTTCCACGTCGGAGCTGGTCCGGACCGTACGGTCAAGGTACTCCAGGAAAAATGCGGCCCCCAGGCCGAGGATGAGGCCGAGAAGGCCACCCAGGAGGATGTTGACCGTACCACGGGGCTGGATCGGAGTCGCGCCCACCGCAGGGTCGATGATGTCCACGTACGGGTTGGCCGCCGCTTCGGTGATTCGGGCCTGCTGCAATTGGGTCAGGAGGAACCGGTACGTTTCCTCATCCGTGGTCTGCTGCACTCGGAGGGTCTGGAGCTCGTTCTCCAGAGCCGGGAACTGTCGCTGCCTCTGGTTCACCTCCTCCAGTTGCCGGTCCAGGTTGGAGAGTCGGCTTTCGGTCACCGTAAGGCTTGCGGCAATGACCTCCGTCAGCTCCCCTTCCAGTCGTTCGATCTCGGACTGCGCTGTCCGGACATCGGGGTGGTTTGCCCCTCTCCCCTGTCCCTGGAGCGCGCGAACGGCTCCGTGCCGACTCCGAAGCTCGCTCAACGTGGAGTGGAGTTGATCGTTGGTGACTTCGGCCAGCTCCGCGGTAAGGCGTACCAGGTCGCTCTGCGTTAGGCCGGCGGTGGAGAGCTTGTCCAACGTCTGGTTGTAGATGGTGCGACGCCGGGTCAACTCCTCGATCCGGTCCATAAGCTCCTGGGACTGTTCGAGAAGCGCCTGCTCCCGTTGGGAGAGGTTCCCAAACGCTTCGGTCTCCTTGAAGGTACGGATCGCCGCCAGGGACCCCCTCAGCTCATCCTGGGCCGCTTCCAAACGGTCCTCGATGAACTGAACCTCCTGAGAAGCCACCATTTGAACCCGACGCGCACCGTGCTCGCGCAGCGATTCCACCGAGCGGTTCAGCACCTGGGGCGCGAGCTGAGGGTCCGGGGAGAGGAAATTCACGTCGATGATGTTCGTGTTGGACCGGGGAGTGGCGGAGATGTTCTGCCTCACAGCCCGCACGGCCTCCTGTCTGGGTACCAGCGTCACCGTGTAGGTTCGGTCTTCCCCGGGTGGGGAGAGGGGGGTGAAGCGGATCCCCCCTGCATCCAGCGGGGTCCCCACCGCTCCGGACCCCAGAACGGTCCCGGCGGCGTCGCGGAGCTGCACCGTGGACCCCTCGGCGTCGTAGACCAGCTCATAGGTTCCCTCCGGAACCTCGGCGTCCACGGTGACTTCCCGGGTGAGGAGGGAGATGGGGATATCGGGGTCACCGGTTCGGAGCCGGAGGCCCAACTCATCGACGACGGTTCCGGCTACAGCTCCGGAGCGCAAGACCTCCAGCTCGGACTGAACCGGGTCGATGTAGAGCTGCATGGCGGAGACCCGGGTGTAGGGCACCAGACTCCGGGTCCGCTCGAGGGGGTCGTTGATCTGAAGCGCGAGGGACGCCTGGTAGAAGACCTGCTGCCGGGAGACGGCCCAGATCGTGGACGCCGCGGTGACTCCGAAGATCAAAAGGACGAGCCACATCCGGCGGGTGATGATCTGCCAATAGTCTGACAGATGCTGGCCGCCGGACCCGGACTCGGGGTCCGACTCTTGGTACGGTCGGAGGTTGGGCTCGGCCATGGTCCTTTACCTGGACCCCTGCAACGGGTGAGAACGTTCCGGATCGCCT
>SKZC01000497.1 GCA_007127575.1 Gemmatimonadota bacterium | reverse complement strand
TTCGATCGTCAGAACATCACCGAGGACGAGCTCATCGATTTCACCCCGGAGATCCGGGAGCGGGCGTTGGAGGCGGTGGCTCCCTACCGCTTGGCCCCCATCTTCACCCCTCCCTCCCTGATCCGCCCGGGAGAGGAAGGGGGGGAGGGCACCCTGGTGGCTCCCGGTCTCTGGGGGGCCGGAAACTGGAACACAGGTGCTTTCGACCCGGAAACCGGCGTCTATTACGCCATTTCTCACACCCTTCCCAGCGTCTACGGGCTCACTGAGCCCGAGGACCCGGAGGCCACCATGGACTACACGCTCCCGGTGGTCTCCCCTCCCGACGTGGATGGCCTCCCCGTGGTGAAGCCTCCGTGGGGTCGGATCACCGCTATCGATATGAACCGGGGGGAGCACCTCTGGATGGTCCCCAACGGAGAGGGACCCAGGGACCATCCTCTTCTGGAAGGGCTCGATCTCCCGCGTCTTGGAATTCCGGGGCGTCCCGCCCCCCTCCTTACCCGGACCCTCCTCTTTCTGGGGGAGGGGAGCGACGCCATGCCGGGTGTGGGAGACGGAATGTGGGGCACCATGTTCAGAGCATACGACAAGGCCACCGGAGAGGTCGTATGGGAACACGATCTGGGTACGGGTACCACCTCCGCTCCCATGACGTACATGGACCAGGACCGGCAGGTCGTGCTCATTCCCACCGGTGCCCAGGGGACGGAACCCGAGTGGGTGGCGCTCTCCCTTCCCTGAGACCACCTCCCTCCGTAGCGGGAGAATGGGGTGGGGAGGTGCAATAGTAGAGGCACCCCGGTCCGGCTGTTTCACGGGAAAGGGGGGTCGGACTCCCGCGAGGACCTCGGGCGGTGATGCCATCCGTATCGAGGTGCCCGACGAATGTGAAGGAGGATGGGACGGCGTCTCGGCCGTTTCAGCGGGAACGACGAGAATGGGGACGTGCGCGGTGGACGAGCTCATCATTCTGGAAATCGAAGGTCGGGCGAACAGCCAACAGATCCAGGAGCTCCGACGTTGGCGGGAAGCCTCTGAAGAGCACGAGCGCCGATATGAGGAGATTCGGGCGCTCTGGTTTCTTTCGAAGCCGGCGGTGGAGGATGAAGAGGCGGGTCCCGTTCCTTCCGCCCGGGAGGTTCTGGGTCCGGCGCTCTGGAGGGAGAGAGTGAAACCGAGTTCACGGAGGCGTTGGCTTTGGGCTGCGGCCGCCGCCGCCTTGATCCTCATCTCGGCCGGTTCCATGGGGGACGTCCTGTTGCCTGGAAGTGGAGAGGGGGAGCCATCCCTCTTCCGGTCCGGACCCAACGAGCTGGTCACCGCGGTCCTGGAAGACGGGACGGTGGCGAGGCTCGCTCCCGGCACCACGCTCCGGACCCACATGAACGAGGACGTCCGGGAAGCCGAACTGGAGGGCCGGGCCTTCTTCGCCGTGTCCCGGGACGAGGATCGTCCCTTCCGCGTCACCACGTCGGAAGGGACGGCTCGAGTGCTTGGGACACGGTTCGAGCTGGACACCCGGCGGAGCGGGCTGCGTCTTCTCGTCGTGGACGGCCGGGTGGCCGTGGGACAGGACCATGAGGTGGAACTGGGGGCCGGAGAGCTGGCCCACCTCCGTTCCAACGCGCCCGTCAAGGTCACTGCCGTGGAGGCGCCGGAAGAGCTTCTGGACTGGATGGGGGCTTGGGTGGCCTTCGAGTCCACGCCGCTTCAGCGAGTCGCCGCAGAGCTGGAGGTCCGTTTGGGTGTGGAGATCGAGATCGTGGATGACAGCGTGGCCGACCGGACCCTCACCGGATGGTTCGCCGAGGAAGACCGGGATGAGATGCTCCTCATGGTTTGCCGTGTGGCGGACGTTCGGTGCGAGAGGGTGAACGATCACGTGCGTATCGAAGGGTGAAAGTGGATTCGGTGATGGGATAGAAGGGTTCGGGCGAAGGTGGGTTCCATGTTGCGACTCCGGGAGGAGGGTTCGGAAATGAGACGTGCTCTGACTGTGTTCATCGTGGCGTTGGCCGTATCGTGGCTTCCTCCTGAAGTCTCGGCGCAAGACGCGCGCTTGGTCGGTGGGGGCGAGACCCTCCTGCAGAGCGTGATGGATCGGGCCGCCGAGGACGTGATGGAGAGGACGGCGAGGCTGGAGGTGGAAGGCGCCAGTCCCGAGGAGGCCCTGATGGCCCTGGGGGAGGGGGCGGGGGTCCAGCTCCTCTTCAGTCCGAGCCTCCTTCCGGGGGACCGGCAGGTGGACTGTGCGTGTGGTGACGTCACCGTCCAGGAGGCCCTCCGGAGGATCCTGGACGGGACCGGACTCCGGTCCGTGGATGCGGGGGGGCGCATCCTCATCGAGCCGGGTCCCAATGGAGGGGAGAACGTGTCGGCGCAGTCCGCTACGCAGCGGGCCACGCCTCGCGCCGCCCTCTCCTCTTACCCCGGGAACCTCCGTCCCGTCCGCACCGCCCCCATCCTGCGTTCCGTGCCCGCGCGGACCGGGACCGTTCAGGGAACGGTGATGGACGCACAGACCGGAGAGCCGGTGAGCGCCGCCCAGGTCCACATTCCCGCTCTCGATATGGGAACCCTCACCGCAGGTGACGGCACGTACCAGATCTCCAACGTACCTGCCGGGACGCACACCGTCGCCGCCGAGCGCCTGGCCTATGAGCGGTTGACCCAGGAGGTCACCGTGGGCGACGGCGAGGTGGTGCAACTGGACTTCCGCTTGACCCAGCGTGCGTTGGCACTGGACGCCCTGGTGGTCACCGGGACCGCCGGGGAGCAGCAGAGGCGGGAGATCGGGAATGTCATCGGGAACATCGATGCCGGGATCTCCGAGCTGGCACCTATCGACAACCTTTCCGACCTCCTCAGGGGCCGGCAGGCTGGTGTGGTGGTGAACCGCGGTCACGGCTCCCCCGGGACCGCCTCGGTGGTCCGGATCCGGGGTCAGGGCAGCATGTCCGGGGACAACCAGCCCCTGGTCTACGTGGACGGTGTGCGGGTGAACGATCGCATGAGCACACCTCAGGGCGGTACTACACCGGTGGCCGTATCCCGGATGGACGACTTCTCCCCCGATGAGATCGAGCGGGTGGAAGTCATCAAGGGACCGGCCGCCGCTACCCTGTACGGGACCGAGGCGGCTCACGGGGTGATCCATATCATCACGAAGCGCGGGTCCTACGATCAGCCCACGGAGTGGAACGCCACCATCCGGCAGGGAGCCAACTGGTTCCACGATCCGGAGCGTCGCACCCCCACGAACTGGGGGATCAACCCCATCACCGGGGAGCTGGAAGGCCTGAACCTGGTCCGCCAGGAACGTGAGGCGGGGAACCCCATCTTCAGCTACGGTCACGTTCAGGAGTACGCTCTGAACGTCAGCGGAGGCTCCAGCGAGGTCCGGTACTTTGTCTCCGGATCCGGGGTCAGCGAGGACGGGGTCACCCCCGACAGTTGGCAGCGCCGCTACAACCTTCGGGCAAACGTGAGCTCGGCGGTAAGAGACGACATGACGGTGGACGTCAACGCCGGGCTCGCCCTCAACCGGCTCCGGGTTCCCGGTCGAGGTGGTGCGTTGAACTTCTACCGCTCCGCCGCCTTGGGACACCCGGGACTCCTGGACGGGCCTCGCCGGGGCTTCTACACGGGGCCGCCCGAGTTCTTCTGGGAGCGAGCCCAGCTCTTCCAGACCACCAACCGGATGACCGCCGGGGTCACGGTGAACCACGACCCCCTGGAGTGGCTCAGCCACCGGCTCACCTTCGGCCTGGACGTCACCGACCAGACGAACAACAACTTCACGCCGCACCTGAGCCCCTTCGCCTCCCAGTTCGTCTCCGCCGCCGTGGCCCGGGGGCAGAAGAACATCCGTCAGGAGTCGGTCCTTCAGACCTCCTTCGACTACTCAGCCAGCGTCCGCCGGAGAATCTCCGACGACCTGGTGTCCACCACCTCTTCGGGTTTGCAGGTGAACACGAAGCGGATCGACCTCCGCCAGGCCATCGGCCAGGAGTTCCCGGCACCCGGGGTGGAGTCGGTGGGAGGGGCTGCCACCACCTTCGGGAACGATGACATCATCGAGAACAACACGGTGGGGGTCTATCTGCAGCAGCAGCTCGGTTGGCAGAACCGTCTCTTCGTCACTGCCGCCGTCCGCGCCGATGACAACAGCGCCTTCGGCGAGGAGTTCAGCCTGGTCTACTATCCGAAAATCAGCGGCTCCTGGGTGGTGAGTGAGTCGGACTTCTGGAATCTGGACGCCGTGAGCTCCTTCCGCCTCAGGCTGGCCTTCGGCGAGTCGGGGCAGCAGCCGGACGTCTTCGACGCCCTGAGGAGCTTCAGCCCCCGGCCCCGCCCCGACGGAACCCCTGCCGTGTATCCGGCGGCTCCGGGGAACCCGGATCTGGGCCCTGAGCGAGGACGGGAGATCGAGGCGGGCTTCGACGCCTCCCTCTGGGAGGACCGGGTGTCGCTGGAGCTCACCTTCTACGACCAGACCACTCGGGACGCCATCGTGGCCCGGGACGTGGCCCCCTCCTCCGGGTTCACCTCCAGCCAGTTCGTGAACATCGGGGAGGTCTCCAACCGGGG
>SKZC01000194.1 GCA_007127575.1 Gemmatimonadota bacterium | reverse complement strand
GTGCAGGAGGCGGGCCACACGGACCCGGCTCCCCCCTTCGGGCTGCCCTACGCTGACACCACCCGACTCCGGCATGTGAGCCTGCACGCCGAGCTGGACCGGATGCTGGACCTGGGTCCCGGGGCCCTTCGGCTCTCCGGCGGCGTGGAAGGAGATCACCAGAGGCTCCGAACCCAGGCCCTGGCGGAATCGGCTCCCCAGTCCCGGAGCGACGTCGGCCTCTGGGCCGCCACCTCCCTTTCCTGGCCTGGGGCCCCGGGGACGCCGGAGGTGGGAGGAACGGCTCGCATCCACCGGGACGGGCTCCTGGACGAGCAGGTTCCCACCCACGAGCTGACCTTCGCCTACCACCCCGGTCCGTTCACCCTCCGGGTGGCTCACCGAAGCGGATACAGTCCCCCCACACTGGGAGATCAGTTCTTTCGGGACGGTGTGGCGGTGCGACCCAATCCGGAGCTGGAGGCGGAACGAATCCCGGGAGAGTGGGAAGCCAGCATCCTGGTCCGAACCACGTGGCGGGATGTCCAGTTCTCCAGCCGAGCCACAGCCTACCAGGGGGACGTGGAGGGGATGATCGTCTGGAGTCCCGACTTTCGGTTCGTCTGGAGCCCCCGAAACGTGGACGTAAACCGGAGAGGGGCCGAGTTCGAGGGTCGCGTCACCCATCCCCCCTCGGGCCTTCACCTGCAGGGGAGTTACTCCCTGGCCCGTGCCACCTATGACCGGCCCGGCTCCCCAACGGTGCAGATCGTCTACCGCCCTCGACACAGCGGCTCTCTGGAGACGGGATGGGCCCCGGCTCCCGGCTGGAATCTCCGTGTCACAGGGCGGTATCTGGGAACCCGCTACCCCGTCCCGGCACGGCTCAACGCCCTCCCGCCCTTCTGGAGTCTGAACGGAGGCGTACGAGGCCGTCTGAGCCTCGGTGACTGGCGAGTGGAGCCGGCACTTTGGGTTCAGCGGATCCGGAACCGAACGGACTCCTTCATCTTCGGCTTCCCGGAGCCCGGGAGACGCTGGACCGTGGAGTTCACGGTCCGTCCCCGAATGCCGGTACCCAGGTGAGAACTCCATTTCCATCCATCATTCACAACCCACGAGGACATCGCATGCCGTTCCATCCCATCCAAGCCGTGGCGACCGAACGAGGCGCCGAACCGCACCGCAGCCCACCGCGACGGTGGTCCCGCTCCTTCCTCGTTCTCACCGCCGTTCTGTCTCTGGCCCTTCTGCCGGCCTGCGACTCCGACAGCGCCACCGGACCGGAGTCCACCCCACCCTCCAAGGTGGGGGTGGTGGTGAACTCCATCGACCTCTCCCTCACCATCTTTCAGGTGGACGACCCGAACGAGTCGGATGAGGTGGAGTTGGGAGCCGGTGGGACTCCCGTGGGCGCCGCAACCCGAGGAGACCGAGCCGCAGTGCCCATGGGAACGGTCCCCGCGCTGGCGGTGGTGGATCTGACTCAAGGCGTTCGAATCGGCACGGTTTCCCTCCCCGAGGGCTCCGGCGCCACGGGAGCCGCCTTCGTGGACGACACCCTCGTGGTGGTGGGGAATCCGGACCGGAACTCCGTCTCCGTGGTGAACCTGGCCCAGGAGTCGCTGGGTCCGGAAGTGGAGACGGGCGACTTCCCCCAGAGGGTGCTGGCCCGGGACGGCCGGGTGTTCGTGGTGAACGCAGAACTGGACGCCGAATTCCAACCCGCTCGGAACGGCACCATCACGGTGCTGGACGGGACGGACTTCTCGGTGTTGGCGACCATCGAGCTCTCAGGCGAGAACCCCGGTGGGGCCGCCTTCGGGCCCGACGGCCTCCTCTACGTGAGCCTTTCCGGGTCCTTCGGAGCCGAGAACGGCGCCCTCTCCGTGGTGGACCCCCAGACACTCTCGGAGGTCTCGCACCACACCGGATTCGGAGACTTTCCGGGCTCGGTGGCGGTGGGTCCCGAGGGCCTCGTACACCTGTCCTCATACGCCTTTGGCGTGGTGGTGTGGGACCCCGCCGGCCCGTCGTTCATCCGACCCCCGGAGGACGCAGTGGCGCCAGGCGGAATCCCCAGCGCCGCTGGGCTGGGGATCGATGAGGCGGGACGACTCTACACCCTCACCCCGGACTGCCAGGAACCCACCACGGTGAAGCGGCTGGCTTCCGGAAGCTATGAGGTGGAAGAGGAGATCCAGGTAGGGACCTGCCCCACCTCCATCACCTTCACCGAAATCGGACCGTAGGGCCCTTAATCAGAGATCGGTAGACGAACCAAGGGTGTCGGTGGAAGGGTCGGGACGGCAACGCTCCCTACCGAACCCGACAGGGGGGCGGGGCCGATCCGTGGCCCCTATACACGGCGGGCCCGCCCCCCGATGGACTGCCACCACTCCTCCCGGTCCGGGATCTTGGGCGTCACCAGATCGGTGGCGAAGAACCGCTGGACGATGTTCTGGACGTAGGTGTCCTGAAAGAACAGCCCATGGAAGGAGAGGCTGCTGACCTCCATCCTCCGACGCCGTGGTTTTCGCACTGCCAAGGTCAGGACATCGTCGGAGAATACGGTGGAGCTACGGAGAGAGACCGTGCCGTCCCCCCCGTCATCCTCCTCCATGTTCTCCAGAAGGACGAAGTTCTCCACACCGCGCCTCTGCCGCTCCACCGGAACGGATTGGAGGGTGCTCTCCCCCTCCCCCACCACGATGACCATCCTCCTCCGATTTCTCCCCGGCAGATCGGCCAGGTCCACCAGCCCCTCCTCACGGAATCGGCGCAGCTCCCGGAGCCTCTCCTCGAAGAGCGCCACGTCGTCATCGTAGATGTTGGACTGCCAGTGCTCCAGGTCCAGGAGGCTGATCTCCTCCCCGCTCTCCTGCCGGTACACCGCCTTGGGATAGTGGGGCAGGAGCTCGAAAACACCCGGATAGGTCCGAATCACCTTCCGAAGGTCCGCATCGCGCCGAAGGACCACATTCATGAGCGATCCGAAAAACCCTTCTCCCTCCACCATCTCCACCAGGGCGTCGGGCGATCCCCGGAAGGGGGGAGCCAGGAGCGCCACCTTGTCCACCTCCGAATAGTCCCCTGCCAGCTCCTTCAGGTAACACGAGAAGACGAGCCCGCCCATGCTGTGGGTGAGGAAGCGAAACCCCTCCACCCGCCCCTCCTCCGACCCCAGCTTCTCCTTGAGGTAGTCCACGAATCGCTTGAGACGACGACCGTTCCTCATGTTGGACTTCCGCCAATCGTAGCCGAAGAGGTAGATGGGGGAGTCGTCGCCGTATCGGCTCAACAGCTTTTGGTTCAGCCGCTGGATAGCGGCCCTGTATGGCACGTTGGCGATGTGGCTGTGGCGCACCACGGCCAGCGGATCCTGATCGAACCGGGGATCCAACTGGAGCTTTTCGTCGATGTATTCCCCCACCACCTGGGTTCCCGCTGTGGACGACCAGGAGTCGTACGCGTCCCACACCTCCTGGAATTCGAAGGTGTTCGTGTCCACCAGGGCCGTTGCCTTGATCCCCGGGATGAAGATGATGGGCTTCATGGTGTTGCGGCTAGTGGAGTCGGAATCACCCGGCCGAAGGCCCGAACCGGGAAGGACCCCATTCTCTCCACCTTCACCGGCACGGCAAAGAAGCGGAAGCTCCGATCCCGAAGCGCCTCCAATCCCTGCAAGTGTTCCACGATGGGGATCCCCCGGTTCAGGAGGGTGGTGTGTACCGGCCGCTCTCCGTCCTCGGTGTCATCGATGTTCAGGGAGTCGATGCCCACCAGTTTCGCTCCTGAGTCCGCCAGCCACCGGGCTGCTTCCCGGGTCAGGAAGGGGTGACCCTCCATATAGGCGTCCGTATCCCAATGGCGGTCCCATCCGGTCCGTACAAGCACCGCCTTGCCCTCCACGTCGATCCCCCGGAAGGCATCCTCCGAGATCCGGCGCCCCGTCCCCTCCGGGACCTCAACCACCACCCCCTCCAGATCCGCCACCGACTCCAGAGGAAGGCTGGAGACGTCATCGCCGTCGGCGAACCGATGGAAGGGGCTGTCCACATACGTCCCCGTGTTCGCCACCATCTCCACCTTTCCGATCTGGAACTCCGTCCCTGGGGCGTAATGGGCCCGAGACTCCCGACGGCTCAGGAAGTCGCAGATGATGGGGGGAGGGAGTCCCTTGTAGGTCACCACCCCCTCTCGGACCGTGTGGCTCACATCCACCAACATACACCCCTCCCGTGTTCTCGACCCTACCATGGACGATTCGACAATCGGCCGGTCCGTCACGGTCAACGCCGCTGGATCCGAGCCGACTCAGGAGGATACGAGACCTCGGGTCTCTTCGCACTCCCACACCTCGCTTCCGTCATGCGGGGAAGGGAGAAGAGAGAGAAGGGATCGACGGGCCGTTGCTGCCTACCGCACCGGCTCAGGCCGCCGGGTCCACGGAGTCCGGACCCCCGTCAGAACTTCCGTCGAGGTAGAGCTTGAGGGCAGTGAGATCCTTCGCGCACGCCTTCTTGTACGTCCCGACGAAGAGCCTCCCCAGAAGACCCATCACTCCGTTGAGTCCCCCTATGGATCCCGTCAGTCGGACATGTGTGCCAGACGCGGTGGGGCGGATGCCGTAGG
>SKZC01000155.1 GCA_007127575.1 Gemmatimonadota bacterium | reverse complement strand
GGGGGTGGGGGGGGCGGGTATGTGTGCCCTGGCCGAGGCGTTCGTTCACGCGGGACTGGAGATCACCGGCTGCGATCTCCGGCCGGGAACCGGTGCCACGGCTCTGGAGGAGCTGGGGGTCCCGGTGGCTCAGGGCCACGACCCGGGGCATCTGGATGGGGCGTCGGCGCTGGTGGTCACCTCAGCCGTCCCCTCCACCCATCCGGAGCTGGAGGAGGCTCGGAGGCGGGATCTTCCCGTGTTCCGGAGAGCGGAGGCACTGGGAGAGTGGGTGAGCTCCGGAACCGTGGTGGCGGTGTCCGGGACGCATGGGAAGACGACCACGTCCGCCCTGGTGGCCCACGTCCTGGAGGCAGGGGGATTGGATCCCACTGCGTTCGTAGGGGGACGAAATCTCCGGTGGGGAGGGAATCTCCGGGTCGGGGGCGACGAGCTGTTCGTGGTGGAGGCGGACGAGTTTGATCGCTCCTTCCTCGCCCTGGACCCGGACGTGGCGGTGGTGACGAACCTGGAGGCCGATCACCTGGACGTCTACGGGGATCTGTCCGGAGTTCGCGACGGGTTCCGGAGTTTTCTGGACCGGACCCGGGAGGGCGGCACCGTTGTGGCCTGCGCCGACGACCCCGAGGTAGGTCGACTTCTGCCAGGGCTCCCTTTCCAGGTGACCACCTACGGCTTCTCAGCGGGGACCCAGCTCCGGGGAACCGGTGTGGAGGCGGACGCCTTCTCGTCCCGGGTGCGGGTCTGGGAGGAGGGAGTGGATCGCGGGGGGATCACCGTCCCGGCCCCCGGATTGCACAACGTGCGAAACGCCCTGGCCGCCGCCGCGGTGGGGCGGACCTTCGGGGTCTCGTGGGATCAGATCCGGGACGGGATCGCCGGCTTCCAGGGAGTGGGCCGCCGGTTCCAGCGTCTAGGAGAGGCGGAAGGCGTGGTGGTGGTGGACGACTACGCCCACCACCCCACCGAAGTGGAGGCGGCATTGGAGGCGGCTCGGAGCGCCTTTCCCCACCGGCGCATCGTGGCTGTCTTTCAGCCCCACCTCTACACCCGGACCCGGGACTTCCTGGAAGCGTTCGGTGGTGCTCTGGCAGCCGCGGATCGGATCTGGGTCACCGACGTCTACCCGGCCCGGGAGGAGCCCATCCCCGGAGTGGATGGTCAGGCGGTGGCGGAGGCGGTGAAGGCGGCAGGAGGAAAGGACGTGACGTTCCACGGAGAGGTGGGGACCCTTCCCGAGGCCCTGGTTGCCCAGTTGGAGGAAGGCGACCTCTGCCTCACCCTGGGTGCGGGCTCCGTGGAGGCGGTAGGACCGGAGGTTGTGGCTCGCCTGAAGGGACGAGGAGGCGACCATGCATAGGCATCGGCGCATCTTCTTCCTTCTGGTGGCTGCCGCGGCGGGTGGGTTGGTCCTGGCCGGGGCCCCGGAGCGCGTGGCACAGCTCGAGCTCTTCCGTGTGGGTCATGTGGAGGTAGAGGGACTCCGCCACCTCACCGCCGACGAGGTCCGAGCCGTGGCCGCCGTCCTCCCCACCACCTCCATCTGGGACGACACCGGTCCCGTGGCCGACCGGGTGGGAGGCCACCCCATGGTGAGGGAGGCGGAGGTCCGACGGCAGCTCCCCTCCACTCTTCGGGTGCGGGTGGAGGAGCGTGAGCCTGTGGCCCTGGCGCCGGTTCCCGTGGTGAGCCCGGTGGACCGAGAGGGGCTCCCTCTTCCCCTGGATCCTCTGGAGCTTCGAATGGACCTCCCCCTCTTGTTGGTAGAGCGAGGGGCGGAGGGGGAGTCTGGGCAGGGGCCGTCTCCTGCGGCCCACTTCCAGAGGCTCGCCGAAGAGCTCGCACGCCTGGAAGAGCTGGACCCCGACCTGGCGGGGCAAGCGTCCGAGATCCGGGCGCATCCCTCCGGACACGTGGTGCTCACTCTTTCCGATTCCTCGGTGGAGTTTCTCTACCATCCCCCAGCTCAGCTCCACCGACTTCGCCAGGGGCTTCGGGTCTACACCGACGCCCGGGAACGGAGCCTGGAGGGTCCTCCCTCTGCGGTGGATCTCCGCTTCGCCGATCAGGTGGTCGTTCGATTCAATACGGGAACGGGGTCTTGACCATGCGCTCGAATCTCATCGCAGGGCTGGACATCGGCACCACCAAGACGTGTGCCGTGATCGGCGAACTGGTGGGCGAGTCGCGGCGCCGACCGGAGCTGAAGATCCTGGGGGTGGGTCAGGCTCGTACCTCCGGGATCCGCCGAGAGGTGGTCACCCACATCGAGGAGACCACCGAATCCATCCGAAAGGCCATCGAAGAGGCGGAGCTCATGGCGGGGGTCTCGGTGGACCGGGTCTATGCCGGGATCGGCGGGGAGCACATCCAGGCCCAGTCCTCCATGGGTGTGGTGGCGGTGGGGGACGATGAGATCACCCGAAAGGACCTGGACCGCGTCCACGAGGTGGCCCGGGCCGTGGCGTTGCCTCCCGACCGGGAGCTCCTCCACGCCATCCCACAGGAGTACGTGGTGGATCACCAGAGCGGGATCAAGGACCCCATCGGGATGTCCGGGACCCGGCTCGAGACCGAGGTCTACCTGGTCACCGGAGCGTCGCCCTCCGCCAACAACCTGAGGAAGGCGGTGTCCCGTGCAGGCTATCGGATCCAGGCACTGGTTCTGGGCACCCTGGCCTCGGCCCGGGCCGTCCTCACCGAGGATGAAAAGGAGGTTGGGGTGGCCATGGTGGAGATCGGGGCCGCCACCACCCAGATCGCCGTCTACTTCGAGGGCAAGATCCGGCACGTAGGGGTCCTTCCGGTAGGCGGCGATCGCCTCACCAACGATCTGGTGAAGGGCCTTTCCATCCCGTTCGGTGAGGCGCAGCGGGCCAAGGAGCAATACGGGGTGGCCATCGCCCAGCTCGTCGATCCTCAGGAAACGGTGGAGCTTCCGGGACCGAGTCCGGGCCAGAAGCGGCACGTGGCCCGTGAGCTCATCGCCCACGTGGTGGAACAGCGACTGGACGAGATCTTCGGGCTGGTCCGAGACGAGCTGGAGGAACGGGAGCTACTGAGCCAACTGGGCGCCGGGGTGGTCCTCACTGGGGGAACGGCGGCGCTCCACGGGGTCGTGGAGATGGGCCAGCAGGTTTTCGCCGCCCCGGTCCGGGCCGGTGTGCCCGGGGAGGGGCTCACCGGCCTGGCCGACTCCGTCCGACGTCCCCGGTTCAGCACCGTCACCGGGTTGGCGCTCTTCGGAGCAGATCGTTTCCACGAGACGGGAGAGGGGGCGTCCACCCTCTCCTCGGGCATCGTTTCCAAGGTCGGGGCGTGGATCCGGGAGTTCTTCTGAGCACCGGGTGACGGAATCCGTACAAAGGTCCCCGTTCCGGGGACTCCGAACCCTCAATAGGGAGGCAAAGATGATGATCTTCGAATTCGAGGAAGCACCGGCCCGGAACGCCCGCATGAAGGTGGTGGGCGTGGGGGGCGCCGGCGGAAACGCTGTGAACCGGATGATCGACGAGGACCTGGAGGGAGTCGACTTCATCTCGGCGAACACCGACGCCCAGGCGCTGAAAACCTCCTGCTCCCAGATCACCATCCAGTTGGGGAAGAAGCTCACCCGGGGACTGGGCGCCGGGGCCCGGCCGGAGATCGGCCGTCAGGCCATCGCCGAGAGCGAGCAAGAGGTGCGTAAGGCCCTGGATGGCTCCGACCTCGTCTTCATCACCGCCGGAATGGGGGGAGGAACCGGTACCGGAGCGGCGCCCATCGTCGGGGAGATCGCCCGGGACATGGGGGCTCTCACCATCGCCATCGTGACCCGGCCCTTCTCCTTCGAGGGAAAGAAGCGGATGCGGCAGGCGGACCAGGGACTGGCGGAGCTTCGAAGGTCCGTGGATACCATGATCGTGGTTCCCAACGACCGGATCCTCTCCGTCGTGGGGAAGGGGACGAGCTTCAAGGACGCACTCAAGAAGGCGGACGAAGTGCTCCTCCACGCCACGCAGGGGATCAGCGATCTCATCCGGGTGACGGGCGAGGTGAATGTGGACTTCGCCGACGTCCGGACCATCATGGCGTGCCGCGGGCCGGCCCTCATGGGCTCGGGGTACGGCGAGGGCGAGGACCGGGCGGAGGAGGCGGCCCGCTCCGCCATCGCGTCGCCGCTCCTGGATGATATCTCCATCTCAGGGGCCGAAGGGGTCCTCATCAACATCACGGGTGGTCCGGACCTTGCAATCGACGAGGTGACGCATATCTCGTCGGCCATCCAGGAGGAGGCCGGGGACGAAGCCGAGATCATCTTCGGCGCCGTCCACGATCCGGCCCTGGAAGGGGCCGTCCGGGTCACCGTCATCGCCACCGGCTTCGACAGTGGCGCCGGGGAGGAGAGCGTGCTCAGGCCCGAGTTCGGGCGCGGCCGCGGACAGGAGGCCTCCGCTCGTTCCGCTCCGGCCCCCGAACCTCCGCGGCGGAGGGCCGTGGCCGGCGGTGGCGTTGAACCCTCCGATGTTGTACCGTTGGAGCGGCCTACGGAAGAACGGGAGCCACAAGAGGTTCCGGAGCAGCCGGAGGTCCGGGAGCGGTCGGAAGGGGTCGCGGAGCTGGAGATTCCCACGTT
>SKZC01000275.1 GCA_007127575.1 Gemmatimonadota bacterium | reverse complement strand
CGGAGGAGGTGGCCCGCATCCTCCAGGAGGGGGTCATCCACATCGAGCCCGTTCTCAACCCCGACGGACGGGACCGGCACACGAACTGGGCCAATATGCACAAGGGGTCGCCCTTCGTGGCGGATCCCCTGGACCGGGAGCACAACGAGGTCTGGCCCGGAGGTCGAACGAACCACTACTGGTTCGACCTGAACCGGGACTGGCTCCCGCTGGAACAGCCTGAGAGCGAAGCCCGGATCGCCTTCCACCACCACTGGCGTCCCAATGTGGTGACGGACTACCACGAGATGGGGCTCGGCAGCACCTACTTCTTCGAGCCCACGGAACCGGAGCTCTCCTGGAACCCCCTACTTCCGGAGCGTCTTTATACCGAGCTCACCATGGAGTTCGCCGGCTTCTACGCCGAGTCGCTGGATGAGATCGGGTCCCTCTACTTCACCCGGGAGGACCGCTTCGACAACACCTATCCAGGCTACGGCTCGACCTACCCGAACTTCCTGGGCGGCCTGGGCCTCGTATTCGAGCAAGCCAGTGCCCGAGGGCACATTCAGGAAGGGCCCCGGCACGGAGTCCTTACCTTCCCCTTCGCTATCCGGAATCACCTGCGGACCAGCCTGGCCACAGTACGGGCCGCCATCGAGCGAAGGGATCTCCTCCTGGACTATCAGCGGGAGTTCTTCACCTCCGGTCTGGAAGAGGCCCAGAACTTCCCGGCCCGCGCCTACGTCTTCGGCGACCCCAATGACCCTTCGCGGAATCGGGCCTTTCTGGACCTCCTCCTCCAACATCAACTCGAGGTCTACGAGTTGGAGGAGGACCGCGAGTACGGAGGGCACAGCTTCCAGGCCGGATCCGCGTGGGTCGTGCCCACGGATCAGCTCCACTACCGCCTGGTCCGCTCCATCTTCGAGCGCACCCACGAGTACACGGGACGAGCCGGGAGCCGGGCCTCGGCCTGGACCATGAGCTTGGCCTATGCTCTCCCGGACGCGGAGATCCACGATTCGGGCTTTCCTCGAGGGGCTCGGGTCACCGAGCCTCCGCCTCCTCAGGGCCTGGGCTCCGTCCCCCAAAGCTCCTACGCATATCTTCTGGATTGGAGTGACTATTTCGCTCCCAAGGCCCTCCACCACCTCCTCTCCCAGGGCGTCAGGGTAGAGGCAGCGTACCAGCCATTCACGGCTGGAACGAACCAGGGGGAGTACGCCTACCCCGCGGGCTCCATCGCTGTGGCCGTTCAGGGACAGGACTTCTCCCCGGAGGAGCTCCACGAGCTCGTCCTGGAAGCAGAGTCCTTCGCAGGCGTGCCCTTCCAGAGCTCGGAGACGGGAACGGTGGTGGAGGGAATCGATCTGGGAAGCGACAGCTTTCGTCCGGTGACTCCCCCCCGGGCCCTCATGATCGTGGGGGATGGAGTCTCCGTGGGAGAGGCCGGGGAGGTCTGGCACCTGCTAGACACCCGCGTCCACATGCCCATCACCAAGGTGGATCGTTCGGATGTGAATCGCATCCACTTCCCCGACTACACCGTGGCGGTCTTGGTCTCGGGCAACTACTCCTATCTGGAGGGTTCCCGACTGGAGGATCTGCGTCGATGGATCCAGGACGGGGGAACGTTGGTGGCTCTCCGGACCGCCGCCCTATGGGCCGTGGACCAGGGACTGGCCCCACGGGTTCCCTCCGAAGCCCCTGAGGAGCCGGGGGTGGAGACGGAGCCCGGACCGGAGCGGGTGAACTACGGCGAGGCCCAGGCCCGGTTTACCGTGGAGCAGATCGCCGGCGTCATCGCCGAGGTGGATGTGGACCCCACCCATCCTCTGGGCTTTGGTCTGCACCGCCGGAGCCTACCGGTGTGGAGGGATCACGGGTTCCTGCTCTCCCCCAGCGAAAACCCCTACAGCACCGTGGCGCAGTATACGGAGGAGCCTCGGCTCAGCGGCTTCCTCTCTGAACGGAACGAGGAGCGGCTCCGAGGCACAGCGTCCGTCCTGGCGGACAACCTTGGAAGCGGGAGCGTCCTCCTCTTCCTGGACAACCCGAACTTCCGGGGGTTCTGGTACGGCACGAACCGGCTCTTCCTGAACGCCCTCTTCTTCGGAGAGCACGTGTCCGTTCCGGCACCGCCCTACTGAACCGCAGGCGCATGGAAGACCCGGATGGAGGCCGAATCACGAGGTAGGGAAACGGTGACATGAACGATTCCACGACACGCTTGGACCCTTCCCAGTTGCGCGCGCGTTGCGACCTGAGCCGGATGGGTTTCGAGACCACCGAGGAGTTAGAGGACCTTCACCGGATTGTGGGGCAGTCCCGGGCCTCGGAGGCCCTGAACTTCGGTCTGGGGATCCGGCGCAAGGGTTTTCACCTCTTTGCACTGGGGCCGGATGAGACCGAGAAGCGGTGGATCGTCCGTCACTTCGTGGAGAAACGAGCCCGGAGCGAAGAGGTACCTCCGGACCTCTGCTACGTGAACGATTTCGACCGGACCCATCGCCCACGGGCGCTTTCCCTTCCCCCGGGTCGTGGCAGAAGGCTGGCTTCGGGAATGGACCGCTTCCTGTCGGGGCTTCCCCCCGCCCTTCGGTCCGCCTTTGAGAGTGAAGAGTACCAGGCCCGCCGGCAGGGAGTGGCCCAGGAAACGGGTGAACGCCACGAGGCATCGCTGGAGGCGCTACAGGAACGGGCCCGGGAGCGCAGCATCGCCCTCCTGAGGACACCGGGGGGATTCGTGTTCGCGCCGATCCGGAACGGCGACGTGGTGCCGCCCAAAGAGTTCGAGGAGCTCCCCAAGGAGGAGCAGGACCAGGTCCAGGAGGAGATCCGGGAGCTTCAGGGAGAGCTCCAGGAGATCCTCCGGAAGGTTCCCCGTCAGCAACGCCAGCTCCAGGAGCAGATCCGTGAGGTAGACCGAGAGGTGGCGGAACTCACGGTCCGGGAGCTTCTGGCACCGCTCCGGGAGGACCACCACGACCTGTCGGAGGTGCGCCGGTTCCTGGACCGGGTCCAGGAGCATGTGGTGGAAAACGTCCAAGCCGTCCTCAAGGTCGAGTCCTCCTCCAGCGGACCCCAGGAGGCCCCTGAACAGAGACCCGAGTCGGGCCCGCTGACGCATCCCGGACTTCGGCAGTACCGGGTGAACGTCCTCGTGGATCACAGCGATTCGGAGCACGCTCCCCTGGTCTACGAAGAGCATCCCACCTATCAGAACCTGGTGGGCCGGGTGGAATACGCCTCGGTGATGGGGACCCTGGTGACCGACTTCAACCTCATCAAACCCGGGGCGCTGCACCGGGCGAATGGCGGGTACCTCCTCCTGGATGCCCACCGGGTACTCGGTGAGCCCCTGGCCTGGGACGGACTCAAGCGAACCCTCCAGGAGGGAGAGCTCCGGATCGAGTCCCCACAGGAGGCGCTGGGGATGGTCCGAACCGTATCCCTGGACCCGGAGCCCACCCCACTCCAGGTGAAGGTTTTGCTCCTGGGAAGCGCCCCCGTGTACTTCCTACTCTCGGAGCTGGATCCGGATTTTCGAGACCTCTTCAAGGTGGCGGCGGATTTCGACGACCGGATGCCCCGGGACTCGGAAAGCGAGGCGACTTATGCCCACCTGGTGGCGGCACTGGCCCGAAGGGAGGAGCTCCTTCCCCTCCACCGTTCCGCCGTTGAAAAAGTCATCGAATGGACGGCCCGGCTCGCCGGAGACTCGGAGCGCCTCTCCACACGTACCGGTGGGGTCCTGGACCTTCTCCAGGAAGCAGACCACTGGTGCCGGGAGGCCGGCGGAACGGTGGTGGACGGCGAGCACGTTTGGCAGACCCTGGAGGCACGTCGAGACCGCGCCGGTCGCATCCGCGATCGGATGCAGGAGGAAATCCTGCGGGACACGGTGGTGGTGGAGACGGACGGAGAGCGGGTGGGAGAGGTGAACGGACTCTCCGTCCTCCAGCACCCGGGGCTCTCCTTCGGTCGACCGAGCCGAATCAGCGCCCGGGTCCGGATGGGGCGCGGCGAGGTGGTGGACATTGAGAGGGAGGTGGCGCTCAGCGGACCCATTCATTCCAAGGGTGTCCTGATCCTCTCCGCCTTTCTGGGAGCTCGCTACGCCTTCGATCGCCCCCTGTCGCTGTCGGCCAGCCTGGTGTTCGAGCAGTCGTACTCGGGGGTGGACGGGGACAGCGCCTCGCTGGCGGAGCTACTCGCACTTCTCTCCGCCATCGGTGAGATCCCGCTGGACCAATCCTGGGCCATCACCGGCTCGGTGGACCAGCATGGGAGAGTCCAGGCGGTGGGAGGGGTGAACGAAAAGATCGAGGGCTACTTTCACATTTGCCGCGAACGGGGCCTCACTGGAAGGCAGGGAGTCCTGATCCCGGAGTCCAACGCCAAACACCTCATGCTCCGGCCGGAAGTCGTGGAAGCCGTAGAGGAGGGGCGGTTCCAGATCCACACCGTGGCGTCGATGGACGCAGCCATGGAGCGACTCAGCGGCCTGAAGGTAGGCGCTCCCGACGAAGAGGGCCGCTACCCCGAGGGGACGGCGAACGCGCGGGTGGCGGGCCGCCTCCAGGAGCTGGCGGAACGGAGGCGCGAATACCTGGGCTCCGGGGCGGAGGGCTCGCCGTGACGGCGCCGACGATCCGG
>SKZC01000036.1 GCA_007127575.1 Gemmatimonadota bacterium | reverse complement strand
TGACTACACTCGCTTCGTGCTCCCCTACTCGAAGCGAATCCTCTCCCTTCTGAAGGATGCAGGGGTTCCCACCATCAACTTCACCACCGGAAATCCGGCCCTCCTGCCGGCCGTGGCGGAGGCGGGAGGAGACGCCATCGGGCTGGACTGGCGCGTCCGGATCGACGAGGGGTGGAGGGTCGTGGGGGAGGACCGGGCCGTCCAGGGAAACCTGGACCCCGTCGCCCTCCTGGCGGGTAGCGAGGTGGCGGTCCGCCACGCCGACGCCATCCTTCAAGCCATAGGGGGGCGGCCCGGGCACATCTTCAACGTGGGCCACGGACTCCTGCCCCAGACGGACCCGGAGGTGGTTCGGGCCGTAGTGGAACACGTTCACGCCTTCGACCTGGAAAGAGCCCGGCAGCGCTTCCAGGCCACCGCGACTCCGGACCAGAGCTGAACAATGAAGATCGGTGTCATCGTGTTGAATTTCGGGGAGCCTGAGAACCCCACCCCGGAAGAGGTCATTCCCTTCCTGGAACGAATCTTCTTCAATAACGCCAACCTGGAAGGGGAGGTGACCCCGGAGGAGGCCCGCCGTCGTAGCCGGGAGTTGGCGGAGCGGCGGGCGCCGGGCCTGATCCAGGAATACAACGAGATGGGCCCGTCCCCCTTGAACCCGCAGGCTCGCGCCCAGGCCGAAGCCCTGCAAACGGAGCTCCGAGGCCGAGGCCACGACGCCACCACCTATTCGGCCATGCAGTTCACCGAACCTCTCATCCAGGACGCGGTGAAGCAGGCCCAGGAGGATGGAGTGGAGCTCCTGGTAGGACTACCCGTGTACCCGCTCTGTGGAGCCTCCACCACCGTGGCGGCCCTGGACGCGGTGGAACGTGCTCTGGAGGAGATCTCCTGGCCGGGAGTGGAGTTCCGGGGCGTGACGGGGTGGCACCGTCACCCCCTCTACACTCGCCTCCGGGCGGACGGGGTCCGAGAAGCCGCAAGAGATGCCGGAGTGGAGCTCGCGAACCCCCGGACCACCCTCCTCTTTTCCGCCCACGGCACCCCCATCAAGTACCTGAAGGAGGGGAACCGGTATCAGGAGTACGTGGAGGAGTCGTGCAGGGCGGTGGCGGAGGAGTTGGGCGTTTCCGACTACGTCATCGGATATCAGAACCACACGAACCGAGGCATTGAGTGGACTCAGCCTGACGTGGAGCAGGTGATCCAGGAGTTGGATACCGACGCCGTGGTGGTGGTGCCCATCAGCTTCATGCACGAGCAGTCCGAGACCCTGGCGGAGCTGGATCACGAGCTCCGGGAGGAAGCGGAGGAGGTGGGGCTGAAGTTCGTCCGGGTTCCGGTCCCCCACGACGACCCCCGCTTCCCCAGGGTCCTGGCGGATCTGGTGGAGCCTCTGGCTTTGGCCGATGAGGGTGCCACTCCAAGGGCCGGGGAGCTCCGGTGGGGTCGCTGCCGGTGCCGCCCCCGCACGGGCAGCTACTGTCTCAACGCCCCCGCTCTGGAAACGGCCGCCTCGCCTGCCAGCTCCTGAGCCAGAGCCTCCGCTCTTCGAACCCGGGCGGGCAACCCCACCCGGGACTCCCAGTTGGCGAAGAGGTGGAGGCCTCTGGGGAGCTCCGGAAGGTCGTCCAGGGCCTGCCACGTCCGGTCCCACGCCGGGATCCGGGTCCGACTCACCGAGAGCGTGCGGGAGGGAAGCCCCGTCACCTCCAGAAACTCCTTCCGGGCCACCTCACCCAGTCGGGTATCGTCCATTCCCACCGCTTCGGGGTCCCGGGCTCCGCCCAGAAAGGCGGTATGGATTCCCTCCCTCTGGAAGATGGCGTCGTTCCAGGTGACGCCCCGGGTCCGCAGCTCCTCCCCGAAAGCCACCTGATAGCCCCAACCCCGGGGTGCCTCCTCCTCCTCCGCCACCAGGTGCACCATGGCCAGGGGGTTGTACCGGAGATTCCGCAGGCGCCCGGCCACCTCCGGGAGCACCCCCTCCAGGATCAAGGCGGCGGCGGGGGCCGGAACGGTGATCACGACCCGCTCCACCTCCCACATTTCTCCGTCGCCCACGATCCTCCATCCCCCTCTCCTGGGCTCCACCCTCAGGACGTCCACCGAGGAGCGAAAGGCCTCACCCAAAGCCAGCGCCACGGCCCTGGGGAGCTCCTCCATCCCCTCCATGAAGCTCACTGCCGGGATGGCGCCGGCTCGGCGGGCCGCTCCCCGCAACGCCCGGAGGAGGAGGCTCCGCTTCACACCCAGGGCCCGGAGGATCTCGTCCAGGGCATGGTGCCCCAGCATGTTGTCGGGATCCGAGGCGTAGAGGCCGCCAAAGAGGGGGCCCACCAGCGCCTCGTACGCCTCCCTTCCCAGCTTCCGCCGGAAGTACGCCCCCACCGACTCCCCGTCCTGCATCCCGGAGGTCAGCGGTTCCAGAAGCACGCGGGCTCGCCCCTTCGGGGAGAGGAGCGACGACCGGAGGAGCTCCCTGGGCGTGAAGGGAACCGGATGGAGGGCCCCCGCCCGGTAGACGAAGATGGACAAATCCGACGGGGCGGTGAGAACCCGGTCTTCCAGCCCCACCCTCCGAATGAGCCCGTCCACCTCCGAGCTGCGTCGAGTGCGCTGGGGCCCGAAGTCCAGCACCCGTTCCTCCACCCTCCCCGAGCGGATCACGCCCCCTGGCCGCTCCGAGGCCTCCAGGACCACGGCTTCCATCCCCCGGTCCCGAAGGGCCAGCCCAAGGGCGAGTCCACTGATCCCCCCACCGATGATCCCGATCATCCGTCCTCCCCGGTCCGGGCTTCGTCCGGGAGCAGGCTTCCTCCCTGGGTTCGAGCGAACCGTACCAACGCCTGCGTGCTCATGGCGTAGCTCCGAACGCCCTCGGCCACTCCCTGTCGCCTAAGATAGGCGTGATTCACCCGCTCTCCCACCTCCGAAGCCACTCCTTCCACTTCGGCCCAATACCTCCTGAGATCGGCCAGGTCTCGCGTCACGCCTGGGAGCCGTGCAGCCGCCAATTCTTCCACGGATTCCGGGTCGGCGGGGGCCAGGGCCGCCAACATCTGGCGTTGAGCGAAAACGAAGGCCGAGTACCGTAGGATAGCGTCCTGAGACCGGGACGCCGCCAGGAAGCCGGCGAAGTTGGCGTCTCCTTCGTGCGCGACCCCCAACTGATGCGCCGTTTCGTGGGCCATGGTCATGGGTAGGGAGACCCCGGGAAGGTCCGGGACCACCAGCGCCTCCCCGGTGAAGGGGACGTAGAGACCCGAGATCCCCAGATGGCGCACTCCTCGCCCCAGGCGCAGAGGCTTCACCGTGAGAGGGGAGCCGCCACGACCCAGCTCCAGAACCGGACCCACCCGCGCCCACCCTCGCGCCAGCTCGGCGGCGGTAGCCGACCACGCCTCCGCCGGGAGCTGCGTGGGAACCCCCGCGTCTGCGGCTCCGTGAATTGTCCGATACTCCCGGTTCGCCGCCTCCACCATTTCGTGGGCCAGCTCCCGAAGCTCTTCCACCTCCAGGGGGGAAGGGTCGAGTCCCAACCGCTGCTCCAGAGGCTCAGCCGCGTAGCCGAACCCCCAGATCAGATAAAAGAGAAAGACGAGAAGGCCCAGATCTCCCGCCGGCCGGAGGGCCGCCGAAGCGAGGGGCGGCCCCCACCTCACCGTCGTCCGTCGGGTGCGGCGGAGGTCCAGCCCGACTCCCACCACCCACCGGAGAAGCAAGGCCAGGAGAAGAAGCTCAGCCAACGGGAAGGGCACCCCGGAGGAGAGAACCGTGAGAAGGGAGGTGATGCGCTCCCCCACCGCCGTCAGGGCATTCGTGCCGAAGGAACCGGGTATCCGGGAGAGGACCAAGAAACCAAGGTAGGCCGAGGCACCCAGGGCGATGAACGTGAGCCGCCGTCTGAGGTGGAGGGACAGACCGGAATCCGGCCCCCGGCCCCCGGCCCGAGTGGGTCCGGTTCTGGAACGGCGGGTGGCCGGGCGAGGGTCCGCCGAGGAGTCCACCCGCTTCAAGTCCCTGGGGATGGCAATCCAGGACCTGGCCGCCGGACGGGTGATCCTCCGACCGTCGGTTGAGGGCTCCCGACCCCCTGGGAACTTCGGTCCGCCAGCTTCCGGGCCGCGTGATCACTGGCCGGGTGACCCCGGCCCGAGCCTGCCCAGTCCCCGGTCTCCAGATTCCGGTCTTCCAGCGATTCAGGCCCTCGCTTCACCAGGAGATCCATCTCGTCGCGGATCTGGTCCCCGTAAGCCAGGACCCGAGTCGGCAACCACTCCGGAGGCGGAAGGGGTCGGAGGAACCCTCTCGCCGGACCCACCGGATCCGTGTGGGGTCGAGCCCAGCCGGTCAGAGCCGAGACGATCCGCCCTGCGGCACCCCGGGGAGCCCCCTCCGGAGCGCCACTCCTTCCCAGGAGCTGAAGGGCCCGAGGCCAGAGCCAAGTGAGGAACACCGCCCTCCGGTGGTCGGAGAGGAGGGAGCCGGGCCGCCACGACAGGTTGTAGGTGCGACCCAGGGCCCTTTCCAGGAAGCGGACATCCGAGGTGCCGAAGAAGGGACGGCGGGGAGGCGTCTCGCCACCGTTCCCCCCGAGCATCAGCACCAGGTCCAACCCCACCTCCATCCCGACGTGGG